>JBGQLF010000689.1:0-6144 GCA_041499985.1 Gemmataceae bacterium | reverse complement strand
GTCGACGCCAGCCCCCGCACGAACTCCGCTGACAGATAATTTCGATGCTTCTGAGACTCGTAGCACTCCAGGGCGTCCACCTTCCGCTGTAGCTGCTCGGGCGATAACGCCGCGAAGCATTGCGTCGCGAAGTTCAAATTGTTCCAGGGTAACTCGTAGCAAAGGATGGATGTCTGCTTGAAGGCACGAAGGCCCTCGCTGGCCACCGTCATGTGATCTTGATGAAGATCATGCGTGGGCGGCATGATCACAAGATCCGGTTGGATCTTGCGGTTCAGTGCGACCAGATCCTCCAGGATCTCCTGGCGGTGCGCGGCAAAATGGCGCACAGGATACTGGAACAGCAGGAGACGCGCTGCGTCGATGCCCAGCTTCTTCGTCGCCGCCTTGACCTCTGTTTCCAGAATGTTCGATGGAAACTCGGGCGGAACGGACGCCTCGGCGATAGAGAACGCCGCATAGTGAACCTTGGCGCCCGTGTCCACGAAGCGCGCAATCGTGCCACCGCAGCCCAGCTCTCCGTCGTCCGTATGCGGGGCAAGCACAAGGACCTTCGCGTGTTCATCAATAGCAATGCGAAACACTGTCGTTCACCTCATGAATGGAGCAGGGACGGTTCGGCCGGAACCGGCACTCATTGGCCGACCTGCTCCGGCAATACGAGCCGATACATTCCGAGAAGCTTTGGCCATTCTGCCTCCCAATTGAAGCGCTCGCGCACGGCTCGGAAGCCACGGTCACCCATTGCTTTCGCCGCAGCGGGAGCCTTGACGATCCGTTCGATCGCATCCGCGACTTGCACGGAATCTCGGGGATTCACTGCGATGCCAGCCCCAGTGTCACCAGCCACTTCCCGGTATACAGGAAAATCGGAAAAGACGACCGGGAGACCCAGGCTCATGCATTCCAGGAGTTTGGTCGGCAGTCCAGCCATGCTATTGCCGGTCGGCAGGTAGGTCGCGAGACCGACGGTCGCCCTGCTGTGTAACTTTGCAACCTCCTCCTTCGACAGGAGGCCGTAATAGTGGACCAGGTCCCCGACCGCCTGCCGTTGTGCGTGATCGAGCAGGCTCTGCAGAAAAGCTTTGGAAACCGGCTGTCCCGCCAGAGCGAGCCGGACGGCTGTGCCCCGTCGCCGAAGCAGACTCAGCGCATCAATCACCTCGTAGAGGCCACGGTCCGGCGACAGCGAACCGGCGAAGACACAGGTCCGATCGTCTGCCGTCTCTCGCACCGATTGTTCCCCGTTGGGGCGCGGGGGGTAATTCGCCACGACACAGACCCTTGGATGCAGTTCCCGGTAGCGCGAGGCGATCGGCTCAGTGGCCGCAATGACGCCGGCACACCTTCGCAACAGAGATCGTTCACGGAGATCCCAGGCACGGCGGCCAAGCGGCCGCAGCAATCGCGGAATCCACTCCCGCGCCATCAGCACATCCAGATAGGATTCATGGACATCCCACAGGACCGGCCTCGAGCCGGCCCGACTCAGAACGGGGCCCAGAAGCTCCGGTTCGTGTACGTGGTATAAATCCGGCCGTAGGCTGGCCGCAAGCCCGGCGATCCGAGATCGCCGGGCGAAGCGCTCCAATCGGCTTGCCGCCGCCGGTAGAGGGTGAAGGTTCACTCCTCCTCGAACGTAGGGCTGGCGCCGCGAAGATGCCGCGATGAGGTGCACCTCGTAACCGGCACTCGCCAGCGAGACACACGTACGGTGAAAGACCCGGTTGTCATCGTCATCATGAGCGGAGCAGACATGGCAGACCTTCACAACAGACTCTCGTAAGTTCGCAGAGTCGCTCGTGCGTTCTCGTCCACATCGTAAGCCCGGTCAACGTAATCCTTCAGAAGGCGCGCGCGCTCCAGCGCGCCTGTCCGGTCAACCAATACCCTTTGGATCGCCGCCGCCAGTTCGGCCGCGTCGCCCTCGGGTATCAGCAGGCCTCGGTTGTCACACAGAAGCTCCTTCATGCCGCCGATCGCCGTGCCAATCACGGGCAAGCCGGCGGCTCCGGCCTCGACAACGACGGTAGGCATGCCCTCCGAGAAAGAAGGAAGCACGAGAATGTCGGCCGCCCGCATGTAGATCGGCACCTTCTCATTTGGCACCTCACCCACGCTGATCGCCCCCGGAGCGTTCGCAATCGTGGAGCGCAATGGACCTCCGCCGACGAAAACGGCCAGAACATCGTCGCGGCGCATCCGCTCCAGAGCGTCCAGCAGGAGGAGCACACCCTTGGCCGCCACCAGATTCCCAACGAACAGGACAATGCGCGCAGCGGCAGGCAGGCCGATTTGTTCACGGGCCGCCGACAGATCCGGCAGGTCTCGGTAACGGCTCAAGTCGATCCCAATTGGACTCACTCGCGGCCGTCGGCCCGTCAACTGCTCCGTTCGGTCCGCCAAAGCCTCGCTCACGGCAAGAACCGACGTCGCCTCCCTGACCGCCGCCAAAAAAAAGCGCCGCGCCCACCGACTCTTCTCCGGAAGCACGTTCACGTCGCCCCCGTGTAGCGTCAGAACCACAGGCACCCCCCACCGCGAAGCGGCCCTCACTGCTCCCAGCCCGCATGGATACGCAAAGTGCGCATGGACGACGTCTGGAACCCGATTGATGGTCTTGGTCAGGCAGCGCGCGAAGCTTTCATGCCCGACGCCTAAGTAGTTTCCCCTCGGAACCTGCCAGCGGCGGGGCCGGTGCACCACAACTCCTCCGAGACGATAGTGCCCGGGAATCCGGTTGTAGCTCGCATATTTCCGACTCAGGCTGGGCAGAGGCCATGGAGCGCGTGCAACCGGCGCAACAACCTCCACCTCGGCCCCCGCGCGCACCAAGGCCTCCGCCAAGGTGCGATGGAAGACCCCCGCCGAATTTCCAGTCACGGTCGGATAGTCAGTTACGAGGAAGGCCACACTGAGGCCTTTAGACATTCGCGGCGCCAACCGCTGTCTGCCCGCCTCCAGGAGCTCTCTGCCAACCCAATCGCGCAGTATTCACGCCTCCGGGTAAGGTTCGCCTGATTTTCGCCGCCTGCAGTGGCCTTTCGCTCGCAAGAGCCAGCGCAAGCACTAACCAGTGCAGTTTTCGGTACTGCCACGTCACGTCCATGTTCACGATCAGAACGGCCGACAATAACGCTAGCGGCACGAGCCCGTAGGACAACTTCCGCGAACGCCAGGCGGCCCGAAAACAGAGCCATAGCCCGAGGAAGTACGGAATGGCTCCAATCACGCCGTCTTCGGTCAGGATCCACAGGTACAGATTATGAGTGTCTCGGAGCCCAACCCTCGTCCGTGTCCCCAGTTCTCGAATGTTGCCGCCTATGCCCCATCCCATAATCGGCCGCTCGAGAAACATTCCCCATGCCAACGGATAGATCTCCTCCCGACCGGACAGGGTTCCCCGCTCGAATGTCGCTAACCATCGTCGACGGGACGCCTCCCAGCTCGAAGCCATGACAAGCAGAACCGCAAGCGCCGTCGCTACCACGAGCATGTTGCGAAAGCGCAACCAAGCCGAGCCCCTCCTGAGCACGAGCACTCCAACCCCACAGGCCAAGGCGACCAGCGATCCGCGCGAGCCAGTCCGAATCACCCCCAAACCAATAATCCCAAAACAGAGCCATGCGGCCACCTTGGCGAGCCTCCCTCCCGCGTGCCTTCCATAGCCGAGGCCAAGAACCGCCAGAAGTCCAAGCGAAAGAACGGCGCCGAGAGAATTTGGATCCTCTCCCAACGCCGACACGCGTCCCATCCCGGCTTCCGTCGTGATTCCTGCGAACAGAAGAATTGAAAGCACGATGCAAGAAGCGACAAACGTGTACAAGGTACCAACAAATACTTCTTGATATCGCAGCAGGTTGGACGCCACCCAGAGCAGGATGAGCAACTGTGCCAGGGTCTGCGCCCCTTCGAATATGAAGCCTTTGACGTAGCCTCCGATGACAAGGACGGCGAAAAAAAAGACGAAATACCAAAATGCAGCGGGCGGCCGCCGAAAACAGACTCCAGGTTGCACCAGCAGAGCGAGGACGAAAAATGCCGATCCAACCACCCGGGACAATGATAATTCGTCGCGCCCCAGTACGCTCTCTAACGGTATCGAGGCCACGAAGAGCGCGAAGCCAACCCGGATCACCGCACCAGGAGCCGGAACAAACCGCGGATTCGGCTTACCCGCCTTCGGTCGCGCCCCCGTCAAAGGACTTGCGACTCTCGAGCTATGATTCATCGGTTTTCTCTCGGCGGCGGTGCTTCAAGTCGAGAAGGCCCGAGCGTCGCGGCTAGACGACTTCAACAGCCCCGACCGCAATCTCTGATCAGATCGCCCCCTGTTGCGGATGACTTCCATCCTCCGTCCCCGCATCGGAGTTCAGGAGACCGCCGGCGTTGACGAACGAAGCTTGGCCGGCTCCTAATGCTGTCCGAAGGACCACATCAAGCTCGTTCACAAGGTTGGGCCACGCGTAGACCTCGGGTTGACCACTTGGGGGTACTCGGCCCTCCATCGCGTTCGCTAGGAATAGACCCATTTGAGCTATCTCCGTGCCAGCAAATCGCTTACCGCGGCCGGCCGTTCGCACAATTACCTCGAGATCGCTTCCTCTGGGAGCGACAACCAACATCGGCGTACCCAGTCCAATGGCGTCGAACACCTTGCCCGTGACGATACCTCGGTCCCGCCGACTCGCGGCCTCCTCGACGGACGCGATGATCACTGAGATGCCTGCACCCTTTACCGCGGAAAGAACCTCGCGCCGCGACCGCAGCCCGTGAACGAAGACCCTGTCACTGAGGCCTTGGTCGTTCGCTGCCGCACGAACATGATCCGAGTGCCAGCCGTAGTAATGGAAGCCCCAGTCTCTCTGTCCCTTCCGGCGAAGGTCGTTCATTTGCCGCAACGCAGCCATCACGGGGGTTATGACTCTCTTCGGCGGGTAAAAAACGCCTGCATACACGATGGCGAAGTGCGGAAAGCGGGTCGCTTCGACCTCCGCCACCTCCTCCGCATCATAACCATTCGTGATCACATGCACCCGCTTCCCGGATGGGCATCTCGCATCCAGGTTTTCAGCGACTCCCGGCGACACAGCGACTGCCTCTGCGCACTGCTTCAGCAGATCATCCTCCAGGAAGACGGCGCTCTTGGCAGCGTCGCCGCTCGCATGCGGATTCGCTGTCCAGAGGTCCCGGTAGTCCATCACGAACGGACGGTCGAGCCGTTGAGCCAGCCGCCTGGCCAGCTCGAAAGATCCGAAGGGAGCCCCCGTCGCCAAAATCAGATCTACGTCCCCGGCCTCGAGGCCGGCACAAGCACGCTCGGCCTCCTGGACCCAACCGACCTCCATTTCGAGACCCGACAGCCTGGCTACCCTTCGTGACACTCCCCCAGCGACCGACCACGCCCATGAGTCGGGACAGGCTAGGTGACCCGGCGACAGGATCCGCCAATGATGCTCCGTCCGGATGCATCGGATCCCCTCACGGCCGAGACGGAGTTCCATCTCGGCCACCTCCTCAGCGTTTCGCCACACGGTGGCCGACGGAGTGACGACCGTCACCTCCCAACCAACCCGGCCCAACCATTTCGCCATGTTGTACGCCCGGACCGCGCCGATCGCGTTTACCGGAGGAAAGTAGTATGCGAGAAACAAGAGCCGCCGTGCCCCTTTCATCCTTACCCCTCCCCATACGACGCGGCTCTACACACAGGCCCTCTCCAGTCCGTGGTCTTCACGCAGACTTTTCTCGCACTGGGACCGCAGGCCCCTCGCCACATCGAGCCACACTCCCCGACCGACCGCATCCCCACCAGGGTCAACTGCGACATCGGCGACGCCACGGTTCACGAACGGTCCTGGTGCTTACAGTTGTACCCATCGACCGCCAGGCAGTCGCAAGTCAGCAACCTCCCGACAGCTCTATCGCAGTGCAGCGCCATCTCTGGACGATCCGGCGCTCACGCAAGAGCCTGCGATTCGGACGACTGCGGCAAGGGTATCCAGCTGATTCAGGGGTCCTCTGAGAATCTTTCCGAGGCCGATCCGACGACCCCAGGCGTTCAGGCTCAGCGAGGCCATGAAAGATGCCAGACGGCTCAATTCTATTCGTAATGGGCAGTACACCTTTCGATAACCCATCCTT
>JBGQLF010000688.1:0-6153 GCA_041499985.1 Gemmataceae bacterium | reverse complement strand
TCGCGGTTGGTCCCCCGGTGGCGAGCCGCTCCAGACGCCAACGCAACCGCCCGGCCAAGCCGCGGATCAAAAACGTTTTCTGCTCTCATTCGACTCAGGAGAGGAACCGTCTGCTCATGCATGATCTGTCGCAGCTCTCGTCTGTCCGTGGCCTGATCGTCGGCGCGGGCGCACACGGTCGTGTCGTCCTGGCTATCTGGAAGCGGTCCGAACCAGACCGCAGCCTCTTCTTCCTGGATGATAATCCCGAGCTCTGGGGCCGCCAAACCAACACGGCCCTTGTTCTGGGAAGCATCGAAGACTACCTTAGCCGCAGCCAAGATTCCGACCGAGCAATTATCGCAGTTGGGTACAATGCCATCCGCGTGCGTTTGGCGAACGCCCTCGAGCAAACGGTCCAATTTGCCAACGTCATCGATCCAACCGCCGCCCTCCTGCCCGGTGCGGCATTGGGTCGTGGCATCCTTTTGGGCCCCCAAGCGGTCGTCCACACCGGGGCTCACATCGCGGACCATGTGATTGTAAACACGGGCGCCATCGTCGAGCATGACTGTGTGGTGCAGGAAGGCGCGAATCTCTCACCGGGTGTCCGGATGGCCGGCCGCGTTCGCGTTGACCGGCTTGCCTTTTTGGGAACCGGTGTCACCGTCGCTCCCCGAACCCACATCGGCGAAGGCGCGATCGTTGGCGCCGGAGCAGTGGTAGTCAAGGATCTACCTCCGAGAACACTTGCCTACGGCGTGCCAGCCAGGGTCGTGCGCCCCGTCACCGAGCGCGATTGGAACCGTCTTTTCTGATCCACTTGATTTTCAGCGCTACAACTCGCAACGAGGAATCCGTATATGAGCTACTTCCAGGACCACATTCCCTTGCTCAAGCCTTGGATCGACGAAGACGAGCTGCAAGCCGTGCACGAAGTGCTCTGCTCAGGCTGGCTCAGTCAAGGTCCCGTCGTGCAGCGCTTTGAGGCAGCCATCGGCGCCATGGTGGGTGCACCCCATGCCGTTGCCACCAATTCCGCAACGACTGCCCTGCACTTGGCCCTACAAGTTTCGGGCCTCCTTCCCGGCGATAAAGTGATTGTCCCAGCACATACGTGCATGGCGACCGTCAACGCAATCATTCTGACCGGAGGGATTCCCATCTTTGCCGACATCGATTCGCGTACGTTCAATCTCGATCCCATTGCCGCTGAAGCCGCTCTCGAAGAAGGCGTACGTGCCATCCTTCTCGTCCATCAGATTGGCCTCCCCGCCAATCTGGAGGCGTTCCGCCAACTCGCCACACGCCACCAACTCCTCCTCATTGAAGACGCGGCCACTGCATTCGGGGCACGCTATGATGGCCAACACTTGGGCGCGCACGGGAATCCCACCGTATACAGTTTCCATCCGCGCAAGATGATCACCACAGGCGAGGGAGGGATGGTCATTCTCTGGAGAGCCGACCAAGACGAACGGGCCCGGCGCTTGCGCGCCGCGGGAGCGAGCATTTCGGATTTCGAGCGCCATCAGGCCAAGGGAGTTCTCCAGCAAACGTATCCAGAGCCCGGATACAACTATCGCCTTACGGATATCCAGGCCGCCATTGGACTCGCGCAACTGCGCAAACTCGAGAAGATGCTGGAAATGCGTCGCAGCCAGGCCGCCTACTACACGAACCACCTTGCTGCCTTCGAGGAGGTACTACCACCGTATGTACCGCCCGAGGCGATGCCCTCTTACTCCTCCTACTGCGTTACGATCCCAGAGGCCACGCCGGATATCATCACGCACCTACTCGACGACATGGCTGAGGCCGGCATCTCCTGCCGGCGCGGCATTCAGCCGCTCTATCGCGAGCCCTATTTCCAGGCTTCGCACGCGAACATGTACCTTCCGAACACCGAAACGGCGGCGGCCAAGACACTCTTTCTGCCCATCTTCCCCGGGCTGACCGAGTCCGAACAGGATCGAGTGCTCCACACACTCGCTCGTACCGTTCGTCGTCATCTCCGCCCAACCTGTGCCCTTGCTGCCCTCACACCGGAGGCCGGACACCGATGAATGAGCTGGGTCCAATTGAATTGTCGCTCGTGCTTCCCGCCTACAACGAGGGGAGTGCAATCCGTCGCGCGGTTGAAAAGTACCTGCCGGTCCTGGCCGCCCTCTGTACGGACTTCGAGATCATTGTCATCGACGATGGGTCCACGGACGACACGCGCCTGCATGCGGAAGCGGCCGCCCGCCTTCATTCATCCATCCGCGTGCTCTCCAATCCCACGAACTGCGGTCAAGCAGCCACCCTGTGCCGCGGCTTTCGGGAAGCACGCGGTGACGTGGTAACACACAATGGTGTCGATCTCCCCTTCGCACCGGAGGACACCTGCCGCTTGCTTGAGTGCCTCGGGGCCGGAGCGGACGTGGTCCTCGTCGAACGGATCCATCGCCAAGCGTACGGTATGTTCCGCAAACTGATCTCCTGGACGAATATCCTCTTCGTCAGAGCCATGTTTCGCTCTCCCTTCAACGATCATAACTTTGTCCAGGCCTACCGCCGATCGGTCCTCCACCGGATCCCGATCGAATCACGTGGTGTCAGCACGGTGACCACGGAACTCATCCTCAAGGCTCTCGCTCTTGGCCTCAACGTTCAGGCTCTCAAGATTCCGTATCATCCTCGGAATCATGGTCACTCTTCGATCACACTGGTGAAGATCCTGCACACGGTCTTGGAACTCCTACACCTACGCATCATCCTCACACGATGGAAGTTGTGCGACCGTACCAACCTAATACTTCGTTCGGGACAAGGCACTTAGTTGCCGGCACCGCCGTTTTGCAGCAGCCGTTCACAGGAGTACTAATACCTTAGCTGTTGGAGTTCTTTCTCTCTTTCTCCCCTCGGCCCCGCTTGGGGGTCGAGGAGTAGGGGTGAGGTGTCCTCTCCGCCGTCGCCGGAGTAGCTCGGCCGACGCGCGAGCGTTGGCTGGCAAAGGGAAGCCACCTTACCCCGATATCGCCGGGCGGAGACGCTCGCTTCGCCTTCAGGAGTCGGTCGTACCCGGTCCCTCCGCCGCGGAATTCCCGGTTCCAGCAAACCTTGCATCCCGTGCGGACACTAGGAGTGTTCTCGGCCGATTAACATTCGGATCAGGGGCCCGCTGTTGGCCAGTGCTGTTTACGAGCGCTAGCGCGGCTTACTCATAAACGCTGCTTTATCTTAACATCCATTTTCTCTTTGAGCTCGCTGCCCACCGGGCCGCGCGCTCCCGGATCATAATATGGCGGTTCAAGTGTAGTGGCATTCGAGACTTAGCACAATCTACATGGGATCACGCGATCTTTGGCCACGTCTGGCACAACAAGTGCTCTAACTCACACCACGTGTTCTCCGTGATCCCTTATTTGCGGAGAGCAACGAAGGGGCCTGGCCTTCCTGTATCCATGCAGCTGGAGCACAAAGTATCCCGGTATCAGGCAACCGCGGACTGTGAACGCCTACGTTTTGCAAAGGGTCAATCCATGGCTACACGTTTGACGAATGCCGTTACTGTTTCCCATTCGGCCACGTCTGCAAATGCGTATACACAAACTTCGTCCCGGCTGGACGGCCAGGTTTCTGTGGCTGTCGTGGGATGTGGGTACTGGGGCCCCAACCTCATTCGTAACTTCACGACCTGCCCCACGACCGCTTGCACGCTGGTCTGTGATCAAGATCCCGCCCGCCTCGAACGCGCCTCCCGGCTCTGTCCCCAGGCCGAGACAACCACCGACTTTCGGAAAGTGCTGGCCCACCCTACCATCGACGCCGTCGCCATCGCGACGCCCGTGAGTACCCATTTCGACCTCGTGATGGCCGCACTCAAAGCGGGTAAGCATGTCTTGGTAGAGAAGCCACTGGCCACTGGCCTCCATGAAGCGAAACAAATGGTAGGGCAGGCCAAGGATGTCGGGCTGACCTTAATGGTCGACCATACCTATGTCTATAGCTCTGCCGTCCAGCGCATGAAGGCCATGCTCGACGCTGGCGAGCTCGGAGACATCTATTATGTAGACAGCGTTCGCATTAACTTGGGGCTCTTTCAACATGATGTAAACGTCATCTGGGATCTGGCGCCCCATGATCTTTCCATCCTGGAACACCTTGTGGGCCGCTTACCCAAGAGCCTGTCCGCCTTTGGCAGTTGCCATACAGGCAATGGCGGAGAAATCGAAGATGTTGCCTACCTGAACCTTGACTTTGGTCAGGGTTTTCTCGCTTCGTTCCACTTCAATTGGCTCAGTCCGGTGAAGGTTCGGCATTTCATCCTCGGCGGGAGCAAGAAGAGTATCGTTTACAATGATCTGGAGCCGACGGAAAAGCTCAAAATATATGATCGAGGGATCCGGATCTCCTCCGGCCTCGAGGCTCGCCGCGGTGTCTTGATTGACTATCGAACGGGCGATGTTTGGTCTCCCCACTTGGAGGCTACTGAGCCCTTGCAGAACATGGTGCGACACTTCGCGGACTGTGTCCTCACCGGTCAACGTCCCCTGACCGACGGAGATACCGCTCTGCGAATCGTACAAGTCATGGAAACTGCCCAACGCAGTATCAAAGCCCAGGGAGGCCGAATTACGCTCTAAGACCAGATCGTGGCCGAATTGGGAGCACGCGGGCTGCCAGCCCTTTCCACGCACCGGCTCCATCGACAGTCAGACGGTCAAAACCGCTGGCAGCGGTGGGGAGAAGGGCTACGACGGTGCCAAGAAGATCCCGCCTGGTTCAAGACCGGGTAACAGATTCGTGGTGCAGGCGGCTCGCCTGCTGGCCAGATCAGCGGGCGAGCCGCCTGTACCACGGAGCAAAGGGCCGGGATTCGTTGCGTTCGCTCTCCGGGCGTCCCGCAACGCATTACGGCGGCAACACAATGCAATGAATCCGCGGTAGGTTGTTCGTTCCCATCTGTGCTGGACAGAAAGCAGATCGGCTTCCCGGGAGCCGATCTGGGAGGACTCGGGCCAGCAGCCAGGCGGGTTCGGCGCCTTGCAACCCCGGTGTGCCAAGCCAATCGCCCTATCCCACGCCCCAGGTAACGGTTTTAGAGAGGGTCAATAAGAGTCCGGGACCTCGCCCCCGCTCGGCGTCAGCAACGCCCACCAGACGGTGGTGGGGTTCACGCTGCCCGCCAGCGAACGCACACTGCCATCCGCGAAGAGCACGTTCATGGCGCCCGGGTGTGCGGTTTGAGCCAACAGGATGTTGCACTGCGTCTTGATGTCGGGTTGGATTTGGAACATGGCTGGAGGCGTGCTCGAGCCCCAGCGCCGCTTGCCGGGGGCAGTCACGGCAAACAGCCCGGTCCACCCCGAGACGTCTTTGGTAGGCCAGGAACTAAGGGTCATGGCGTTGTCGCCCCACAAGTTCCCTTGCGTGGCACACGACGCGTACTTCTCGGCGAAGATGATCGTATTTGAGGTACCGTCTGTAAAGTTCCTTGGGATCGTCGGGGTCTTTTGCCACGAGCCGCTCACCGGGTCGCCGAAGACCTGCCAGTTCGCCCCATACGAATTCGCGGCCCACGGTCCCCAGGAAGTGCCGATGGAATTGGCCGACATCCCGTCCGAAACGCCCGGATCGGAAGGGCAGATGTAGGTCTTGACCACCTTGGTGCCGGGATAGGCCGCAAACGTGTTGTCGGTGTAATTCAGATCATAGAGATTCGTGGTCTTGGACAGAGAGCCCGCGTAGATGGTGCCTTGTTCAATGAACTGGAGCAAGAACAAAAACAGGTTGCCGAAGCCGTTCGCCGCGCTGTTCGTCGCGTTGGGAAAAAAGCCGTAAGAAGGGGGCATCTTGCCAAAGGTGTCATTGCAGTTGTGGGCCGCCAGGCCAATTTGCTTGAGATTGTTCTGGCAGCTCATGCGGTTCGCCGCCTCGCGGACCTTCTGGACCGCCGGCAACAACAGGCCGATCAACACCGCGATGATCGCAATGACCACGAGCAGCTCGATCAGCGTAAAAGCCCGCCGGCTTCCGGACCTTGAGGGAGTCATGCTCAGGACCTCTTTCAGAAACAACGACCCGATCAGGAGCTAGACCAGTGAAGGGCCGTACATAGAAAAAGGGAGGGAAAGCAGGAGGAGCAGCTATGCGTTACCGTTGGCCGGAGGACACGCAGTTCAACCAGGT
>JBGQLF010000687.1:0-6154 GCA_041499985.1 Gemmataceae bacterium | reverse complement strand
GTTGGTACGACGTCTGCCATGATTCCCTTATGCTAGGAAGGAACGAGCCAAACGGCACTACCTACTACCATCAGCAAGGACTATGGGGTTTGAACATAGTCAGAATCATAACTATCGCCGTGAACGGCTACGGGCAGGCCGAGGAGCACTGATGTGAATCGCTGCCAGGGCCACCCGCTCGTGGTTCGGCCCCACGGCTCCGCGGTCGCTGGCTTCCGCCGACGATAGGCGTAGCCGGCCAGGCCAGCAGCACCGATACCCAACAGCGCCAGAGTTCCCGACTCCGGTACCGCCACCGCCTGGAACTGGAAGTTCGGCCCGAAGTCACCTGGATCGTTGCCGAGGCTATGAAACGTCGGCCTGATCAACCCCGCGTTGCTGAAGTCTAATCTTTCCGTCCCGAAGTTAACCTGGGGCGCCTGGACAAAGCCGGTAGCACTGGACTGCAACGGCTGGTCGGCGCCGAGGGAGGCCCCCATGCTCAGGTAGAAGGCCCCGATCGTGTATGTCGGCCCAGGATCTAACTCGAACGGGCTGACCGGCACAAACCGGAACGAACTCGTCAGCGGGCTGCTGGTGAGCACCGTTGCCGAGCCGAGAAGTGTCCCGGATGCATCCCAGATCCCGACCGGGTGGTTCCTCTCGAGAGGGTTTGTCGGTGACAGGTCCCAGACGCCGAGTTGCGTCACCTGGATCGGCGAGTTGACGTTGAACGTGTAGCCCGCGGTGAACGACGCGCTCGGATCAAAGATGTGCGGTTTCCCCCCGGTGAAGTCGAACGCGATGCTGTCCGCCGTCGCGGCGGGCCCCCGGCCCAAAAGTAGGGCCAAAGCCGCCAAGCCAAAAATCGAAGGCTTCAGGACCAGACTGAGGAACCAAAGTGTCTTCATTATCCAACCCCCTTCTGAGGCCGACGAACCGCATTCTTGGTGCGGTCCAGTGCCGTCGAGCGTTGCTCAATAGTGATGGGGTCTACCGGAAGAGGGCGGCGGCGCCGAAGCAAAAGAAAGCTCCGGTAGCCATGACGGCTGGTCGGGGCTTTCGCCTTGAAGGAAGGCACCCGTGTTTGCTCAAGGATCGCTGTCACACCGCCTGCTTCCGCCGACGCTAGGCGTAGCCGGCCATGTCGTTTCACCCGACGTTGGTCAGGTTCTCCGGCACAACAAAACGCCCCCGGCAGCACCGAGCTTCCGGGGGCTTTCCCAAGAAAGGAGAATCACCGTCTCATCAAAGTCGCTTACGCCGCCTTCCGCCGCCTCCAGGCATAACCAACGAGGCCGAGACCGCCGAGGCCGAGCAGGATGACGGAGGACGGTTCGGGAACTGCAGCGGTACTGACGCTACCAGCCAGGCCGCTGATGCCGGTTCCCGTGATCGTCGGGCTGAAACTGCCGATCAGGGACTGGGCTCCTGTGAAAAGGTCGAAAGAAAACAATTGATTGGAGCCTGGGGCCGAGCCACCGGGACCGCTGGTGTTGAAGTAGCCCGTCGAACCCAGGGTGGTCATACCGCCTACGCCGCCCACCGTGGCACCAACCGAGGCAATCACTGAGAAGGCCGCCGTTGTGGGGTTGATAGCCAGCAGCGAGTTCGTCACGCGGTCGAGGCCAACGAGCATCCCATCACTTCGCCAGGCCAAACCGTTGATATCGTGGCTGCCAGGGACCGTACCCACCAGAGTCGCCGCTCCTGTGCTCAGATTGATCGTGAAGAGGCCCGGACTACCAGCATCACCCGAGTTCATACCGTAGGCGGTGCCGTTGGGGGCAAAGGCCAGGCCGCCCTCGAAGACGAAACCGATGCCCAAAGGTCCGATCGCGGATACGCCCGCAGTCGTCGGATTGATGGTGTACAGCATCGCTTGGCCTGACGGGGTGAAACCGTACAACGTTCCGTTGGGGGCAAACTCGATCTCGGCGAAGGATGTCACCCCCGTATTGCCAATGAGCGTTAGAGAAGCGTTGGTCGGAGAGACTTTGTACAAGTTGCCGGTGTCGTAGTCGACGCCCAGCAACTGATCCGCCTTGGCATAGCCGCCCCAGAACAGCAGCACCGCCGCCACCGCGAGAAACAAACGTACCTTCATCAGCAAAACCCTTTCTGAACCGGAAATGCCGGGACCAATGCTCGCAGGCGGTAGGGGGGGCATCGGTTCCGTTTCGACTTGTGCCCGTTGGTAATGCAAACGCGATGCCAGGGCGGACAGCTGCGACCTGGCCAAAACGCCCACGCAAACGAATCGACGGAAGTAAGGCATGGAAGCATGTTTATGCGAATTCGCGTCCCAGCAGAACAGGGACAAGTCCGGGGAGACCGTTCCGAAACACTTACAGGTGCCAAACGGTTTGCTAACGGGACTTTACACAAGCTTCACGCCAGCGCGGCCCATCTGGTCCACGTCTCCTTCGTCTCCCCAATCCCACGGTGGATCCACGACGATGGTCTGGAAGTTCCAACTAAGACCTTCCATGATGTGCTCAGCCGGATCTGAATTCTCAACCAAATCCCGATTCCGCTGTCTCCTGGGTTCCCGCACCACCACTTCCTTCGCCAGGCGCAGAAAATACGCCGTCGTGATCTCGTACAGATCCGCTTCCGCCTGAGCCAACTTGGCATCGAAGATTTTCTTCGGGATCGCGGCGATCCGTTGCCAGCGGGATGATTGGTCGCGAGTGATACCATCCGGAAGAACTGTCGATATGCTCGACAGTTTTCTTGGCCTATGGGCTTTAATAGGTTCCAGTAGTTCCCCGAGCTTCCGCTCCGCTCGAATCTTCAGGGCCGCTGCCTGCACCATGACTTCCAGTCCACCATGCTGTTGCCGCAAGTACCCCAGGACGGCTTCCGCCTTGTCCCGAAGCTGCTTGACTTCCGGAACGCTCGTGGTTCGGGCCATGGCATTCCTTAGGCCACTTGAACCTGGAAATCCCGACGGGGTATTCTGGGGCCTGACAGTTACCGAAAGCTCGGAGGTTCCGATGAGTGACAGAAACCAAAGCGAACCGTTGACCTACCGCCGGACCGACATTGCGGAGCGCTTGAGCGTCTCGGTCCAGTCCATCGGCCGGCTCGTGGAGCGTGGGGTTTTGCCCAAGCCCATGATTCAGAGCGGCAAGATTCTTCGCTGGAGTCGGAGCGAAGTGGACGCGGCACTGCATGGTCCGCTCGTGGGCGGCGAATGAAAGAAGGGTGGCCCCCCGGTCCTGCCACGGAACCGGGAGGCCAGTTCGCAGAAAGAGAAGGTCGCGATGGTATCCCGTGAACTGAGTAGCCGCAAGCCAATTCCGGCTGCGCCTACCCGGCAACAGCTGGATGCGAACGACGTGTTCGCCTCCCTGGCCAGGCGTCTGGGGGCCAAGTACCCCCACGGCCGCGATCGCCAGGTGGCGACCAAGTGTCTGGACGAGCTGTTGGCCATCATCGGCGAGCAGCGTCGGATCGGCTGCTGAGTCTTCTTGCCTGGCTCCTTGTCACGGGAGCGGCTTTTTGACCAGGGAGGCAGTGGCAGTTCGTGGCAACTCATGGCAACAGTTCCGCTGGCGACGAGACGCTGATTGCATGCCTGGCCGCGGGCCATAGCTATCGTGAAGTTGTCGACGAAACCGGGATCAGTCTGCGAACGGTCTGCCGACGAATGCGCGATCCCGACTTTCGCGAACATGTCGTCGCGGCCAGGACAGAGCTGCTAGAGTCAACGCTTGGCCGCCTCGCGTCGAAGGCAGCCATTGCGCTCGACAGCCTGGCCGAGTTGTGCCGGACCGGAGAGCACGGCGAGCGCCTGGAGGCTTGCCGGCTGATGCTGACCAACCTCCTCACCCTCCGTGGCCAAACCGACATGCTGGCCCGACTAGATGGCATGGAACGACTCTTGCGGGAGAAACTGTCATGAGTGGCATGATCCATCCGCGTGTGCTCGACAAGCTGACCCGGCTGGAAAGCCTCGTGCAACGGGCCGGCTCGCGGGACCAGCAGCGCGGCATGGAGGACTACAGCGGCCGGCCGCTCGATTACATTCGCGATGTCCTGCATATCCAGCTATGGGCCAAGCAAGCCGAGATTGCCGAATCCCTTCTCCGGCCCCCTTACCGCACGCTGGTGAAAGCCTCCCACAACGTCGGCAAGACCTTCTTGGCTGCCGCGCTCGTGAGCTGGTGGTTCGATACGTTCGACCCGGGCCTAGTGCTTACCACGGCGCCGACTGAGGTTCAGGTTCGTGACGTCCTCTGGAAGGAGATTCGCACGCAACGGGAAGCTGTGGGCCGTGGTGGCTTCCGAGGCCCCAAGATGCCGCGGTTGGAATCCAGTGCCAACCACTGGGCCTTCGGGTTCACGGCCCGCGACGGCGAAGCCTTCCAGGGCCGCCATGCCGAGCATGTCATGATCATCTTTGACGAATCCGTCGGCGTGGAGCCGATCTTCTGGGAGACGGCCAAGAGCATGTTCGGCGGTCAGGGACACGCCTGGCTGGCGATCCACAATCCGACCGACACGACGAGCCAAGCATACCTCGAGGAGTCCACGGGCAACTGGAACGTGATCAGTATGTCCGCTCTGGAGCACCCCAACATCTTGGCCGAGCTGCAAGATCAGCCGTCTCCCTTCCCCTCGGCGATGCGGCTCGCCCGTCTCGATGAAATGCTGCGTGAGTGGTGCAGCCCCGTCGGCGGCGAGCGGCGCGCTACCGATATCGAGTGGCCTCCCACAAGCGGCACCTGGCTACGCCCTGGTCCGCTCGCCGAGGCCCGCCTACTCGGCCGCTGGCCCAGCCAAGGAACGTATGGCGTCTGGTCGGATGCGGATTGGCAGGCAGCCGAGACAACGGTCTTGACGGAGCCGGATGGCATGATCGAGATCGGCTGCGATGTGGCCCGCTTCGGGGATGACTGGACCGCCATCCACATTCGTCGCGGTGGCGTCTCCCTGCACCACGAGGCGGCCAACGGCTGGAGCACCAGCGAGACCGCGGGCCGGCTCAAGCAGTTGGCGCGCGAGTGGGGGACTCGCCTCCATCTTGATCCCACGCGGGTGCTGATCCGGATTGACGACGATGGCGTGGGCGGTGGCGTCGTGGACCAGGCGGGCGACTTCGCCTTCATGCCGATCTCGGCAGCCGGGACATCCTTCCGGCCCCAGGACTATCCCAACCGGCGCAGTGAATTGTGGTTCACTACGGCCCTGCGGGCCCGCTCCGGGCAGCTGAGCTTCGCACAGTTGCCGCGGGATGTGCGGCAACGGCTGCGGCAACAGGCCATGGCGCCTACCTGGAAGCTCGACGCGGCCGGCCGACGTGTGGTCGAGAAGAAGGAAGAGACCAAGGAAAAGCTGGGCCGCTCGCCCGACGACATGGACGCGGTCAATCTGGCGTACCTGGAGGGACCCCGGTACGACATCCCGCGGATTCAGGCCGAGAAGCCGGTCGGCACCTCCTGGGATGCCCGGCGGGCCGAGCAGGAGCGATACGAGAAACGGCCGGGACTATTCGGATACAGTCGATAGCTTACCCATACGAAGAAGAATCGTGTTGGCGGCAGCTGGGCTTCTGGACTGAGAGAGAGGTGTAACTTGTGGTCCAAGGACTTGCAGGTCGAGTTGCGTGAGGCGATCAAGCGCCTCCCTGAGAGCATGGCCGAGGTCCTATCGCGCGCCCACGAGCGCGGCCGAGCTGGGGACGGCGACGGCCACGGAGATGGCAAGAAGCGTCCTACTCGTCCCGAGGGAATCGACCAGTTACGGCAGCTGGAGGCATTCTCCCGTGGTCTCGGCAGTCTGAACCCGGAATTCACGAAGCTGGGAGGTGTTATCGGCCAGATACGCCGCAGCTTTGAAGCATTCGGCGGGCTGGCCGGCCGAGCTGGTGGCGTTGGCGGCATCGCGGGAACGGCGGCCAAGATCCGCGAGGCCCCGCCCAGCTGGGCGAAGATCGGTGAAGATTTCCTCAAGTCCTCCTATGCCGGCCGAGCTGCCCAGGGAGGCTCCCGGATGGCGGAGCAGATGCGGGCGCGGCGGATGTTTGAGACCCCCGAGGCCAAGAAGATCGCCGAGGCCGGCGGGCAAACGCAGGTCTTGAAGAACGGCCTGGCGGCGCTATCGGGAGGCATCAATGGCGGCGGGGTGGGTGGGGGCGGTAGTGGCGGCGGAGGGGGCGGTGGCGGCC
>JBGQLF010000686.1:0-6159 GCA_041499985.1 Gemmataceae bacterium | reverse complement strand
CCCGGATCGGCGAGCTGCTCACGACCATCGTTCCCAACACCACGAAGGTCCATCCGATCAAGCATGGCGAGAAACTGACGCTGGAATTCACGCAGGAATGGGGGCAGAACAAGCGGCTCAAGTTTGAATCGTTCAGCATGTCCGACGGCACGCTGCGGGCCCTGGCGTTGCTCGCGGCGGTCTACCAGCACCCCACGCCCTCGGTGCTGGTCATCGAGGAACCCGAGGCGACGATCCACCCTGGCGCGCTGGGAGCGATCCTGGACCTCTTGCGGCACGCCAGCCGGAACATGCAGTTAATCGTCACCACACACAGTCCCGAGGTCCTCGAGGCCGATTGGCTTCGGGAGGAGTATCTGAGAATCGTCACCTGGGAAGAAGGAGCCACTCGCATCCTGCCCCTCGCGGCCGGCACGAAGGAGGCCTTGCAAGAGCACTTGATGAGCGCCGGGGAACTCCTGCGCTCCAATGCCCTGCGGCCAACGGCGGTCACACCGGGAACCATTCCCGAAGCCAACTTGTTCGAGGACGTTGCCGCATGAACCTTCAACCCATCGTGGAGGGCGACGGGGAAGTAGCTGCCGTCCCGGTTTTACTGCGTCGCTTCAGGGACTTGGCCCAGGCGCATCCACTTGAAGTCAACGCGCCGATCAAGCGGCACCGTGATGAATTCTTTGAGGAGGCGAAGGTTCAGAAGGCCGTGCGTCTGGCCAAGAAATACGAATGTGATGCGATCCTGCTTCTGGTCGATGGGGATAACGACGGGGATTGCCCGGCAACTCGGGCGCCGCAGATTCTGGGTTGGGCGCAGGCGGAAGCCGCAGGCACACCTTGCGCGGTCGTGATGGCCTACCGCGAATATGAAGCCTGGTTCCTGGCCAGCATCGAATCGCTGCGCGGCCACCGCGGCATCCGCCAGGATGCCGAGTCCCATCCCCTTCCAGAGCAACCCAAAGGCGCGAAGGCCAAACTGGAGGAGCGAATGGAAGCTGGGAAGAGTTATCACGAGACAGCCGATCAGCCGGCCCTAACGGGCTTGTTCGATATGCAGCCAGCTTACAAAAAATATCGGTCTTTTCAGCATATGGTCAAGGTGTTCGGTGAACTCGCAACAGCCGGAGGGTCGGCGCCAAGTGCCGACTGGCCCCCAGCGGAATGGCAAGAGGCCGAAGAATGACTCCTCGAATCTGAGGACGGAAAAGGTGTCAGGAGGACGGAAAAGGTGCCAGAAATCTATATTACGACTCGTATTAATGCCAATATATGGGTTCCTGACACCTTTTCGACTTCGTATTGGTTGTCTGTGACAGCTGGGACTCGGCGAGTCTTCGGTCCCAGCATCTGAATGACCTCCGCAAGTTCACGCCCATTCCATTCGTGTTCTTGGTGGTAGGTTCTCCGGATCGCGTCGTTACTCCTATAGCGATCGCAGGGGATCCATGGTCAGAAACCGTTTGACTTCGCCTTCCTACTCGGGAATTGGGGACAGTTTTCGGAACGGAATCGGGCTGCGGCAGCAGCTCAACATCCTACACCCGGAATCAGATCGGGGATGGGCTACGGGACCCGGGGCAGTTACAATCGACAGAGATCCCGCTTCAGGAGACCCCGCCATGCCGTTACTGGATCATTTTCATGCTCCCCTGGCTCCACGCCGGCACTGGGAGTCGTTTCACGTCAACTGGGCCGGCGCCATCGCCGATGCCCTCAATGAACACCTGCTGCCCGAGGGCTATTTCGCGGAAGAGCATGCTCGCCTGGGCGCCCGTGTCGAGATCGACGTCGCCACGTTCGCGGAGTCCGAGCCGGTTCCTCCCCGCGATGGTGCCACAACCACCTTGCCGGCCCGGGTCTGGACGCCGCCCACCCCGGCCCTGGTGGTTCCGGGAGCCTTCCCCGATAGCTTCGAGGTGCTGATTTTCCAGAGCGAAGGGGGATCCCAGCTGGTGGCGGCCGTCAAGTTGGTCAGCCCGGCCAACAAGGACCGGGCGGGGCATCGCCACGCCTTTGCGGTCAAGTGCGGCAGCTATTTGTGCCAGGGAATCAGCTTGGTGATCCTCGATATCGTCACCAGCCGGCAAGCGAACTTGCATAATGAGGTGATGCGCGTGCTCGGACATGGCGAGGCGTTTGCCTTGCCGGCCGAGGTCCTTCTCTATGCGGTCGCCTATCGACCCGTGGTGCGCGACCATGCCGAACAGATTAACATCTGGCCGGCGACACTGGCTGTGGGCCAGCCCCTCCCCGTACTGCCGCTGGCGCTGAACGCCGAGGTGTGCCTGCCGCTCGATCTCGAAGCGACCTATGTAGCGGCCTGCCAGCGCCGGCGACTGGGCTAACCAGGAGAAGCAAGAACGGTTCGCTCAATCAAGGTTCGATCTTTGATCGACGATTGCCGCACCCGCTACAGCGCCGCCAGCACCGCTTCCGCCACCTGCACCGTCGTCGCCGTGCCGCCCAAATCCGGCGTCCGCGGCTTGCCCGCCTTGAGCACCGTCGCCACCGCCTGCCGTACCGCTACGGCACTCTTCGCCTGGCCGAGGTGATCCAGCAACATCCCCACCGACAGAATCGCCGCCAGGGGATTGGCGATGCCCTTGCCGGCGATGTCCGGCGCCGAGCCGTGCACCGGCTCGAACATACTCGGATAAACCCGCTCCGGATTGATGTTGCCGCTGGCCGCCAACCCCATGCTGCCGGTGATGATGGCGCTTAAGTCGGTCAGGATGTCGCCGAACAGGTTGCTGGCCACGACCACGTCAAACGTCTCCGGCTTGCGCACAAAGTCCATCGCCGCCGCGTCAATCAAAAGCGAGCTGGCCTGCACATCGGGATAATCCTTGGCCACCGCCCGGAAGACTTCGTCCCACAGCACCATGCCGAACTGCTGGGCATTGGATTTCGTGATCGACGTGATCTTCTTGCGCCGCTTGCGTGCCCCTTCAAATGCGGCCCGCATGATCCGTTCGCAGCCGCGGCGCGTGAAAATGGCCGTCTGGATGGCGATCTCATGCGGCGTGCCTTCATAGTGCCGGCCGCCACACGGGGCATACTCGCCTTCGGTGTTCTCGCGGTAGACCATCATGTCGATGGAGCCGGGCGCCTTGTCGCGCAGGGGCGACTGCACGCCCTCAAACAGATAGCCCGGCCGAAGGTTCAGGTATTGATCGAATTTACGCCGCATCGGCAACAGCAGGCCGTGCAACGTGATGTGATCCGGCACCTCCGGGCTGCCGATGGCGCCTAGCAGGATGGCGTTGTGCTGCTGGAGCTGCTCCCAGCCGTCTTCCGGCATCATCCGGCCGGTCTTCTTGTAATAGGCCGAGCTCCAGGGAAGGCGGTTCCATTCGACGTTCGCGCCCTCGCGCCGGAGAGCGGCGTCGGCCACGCGAACGGCCTGGTCGATCACTTCGGGTCCGATGCCGTCGCCGGCGATCACTGCGATGCGAGAAGCTGCCATTGCAAGTTGTTCCTGCTTTGCCCTATGAAGGAAGCGGAGAATACGGTTCCTTGCAAGGTAGCCGAGGAGAAGACCATGAGCAAGCCTCTCCTGATCACCGAAGTGATGGATCCGACCGAAGTCGCGCGCTTCCGCCGGCAGGACGAGCAGGCCCAGTGCAACAGTGCCTGGTTAGAGGCACACTGGCCCGAGTTGTTGCCCCAAGCGCGCGGGCGCTTCCTTGCCGTGGCGGGACAAGAAGCGTTTCTCGGGGATAGCCCGGAAGAGGCTTGGGCCAAGGCGAAGGCGGCTCACCCCGAAGATGGCGGAGCGCTCGTTCAGTACGTTCTTCCCCAGCAAGGGCCACGCTCTTATGCAAATCGTGGGTGACTGGCTGGTGTGCGATGATGGAGTCACCCGTCCCGTTCTCCGCGCTCAGGTGCGCGGGGTGGACGGTCAACCCACCAGCGAGCATTTCCTGGTGGACAGTGGCGCCGACCGCACGGTATTCGGTGCCGCCCTCTTGCGAAGGCTGCAACTGCCTACGACTCCGCCTCCTCCCGGAATGGGCCTGGTCGGTGTCGGGGGAGCCAGTGGTTTTGTGGTTGTGAACACGATGGTGGAACTGACGCGGGACGATGGGGGCCCGGCACGAATCCAGGGGGAGTTTGCGGTCTTCACAGACCTCTCAGCGACCGACCTCAGTGTCCTGGGCCGCGATGTACTTGACCATTTCGATGTCATCCTGAGCAAGCGGCGCCGTCAAGTTCTCTTGTTGGCTCCTTCTCACCAGTACTGCGTCGTACGAGAGTAAGGGATCGCAGGCAGGCGCATGCAGGCTTCGTGGCTCGTAGTAGGCTGAGCTCCAGGGAAGACGATTCCATTCGACGGTGGCGCCCTCGCGCCGGAGAGCGGCATCTGCCATGCGAACGGCCTGGTCGATCACTTCGGGTCCGATGCCCCGTCGCCGGCAATCACTGCGATGCGAGAAGCTGCCATTGCAAGTTGTTCCTGCTTGGCCTATAGAAGCGGCGCCTGTACTGCCGTAGACGATACGGAGTCGAACACCTCAATCTAGCCGGGTTGTGAAGCAGGTCAAGATGCTAGAAGACAGAGAACAGAGAACAGAGAACAGAGAACAGGGAACAGGGAACAGGGAACAGGGAACAGAGAACAGATTCCTTTTCGCTGTGGCTCTGTCCTCTGTCCTCTGTGGCTCTTTTTCACTGTGGCTCTGTCCTCTGTCCTCTGTGGCTCTGTCTCAGGGTGTGCCAGTGACGGCAGTCGCGGGCCGACGAACGACCCGCTCCTGGGAGGATCGCCCGTGCGTCCGGCCGGGACCGCGGCTTCGTCGCCGCCGACTCCCGTGGGGCCGATCACGCCGGTCTCGACGCCCTCCTCGCCGACGAGCAACGCCGCCCTGGCGGCTGGTGTGCCGCGTCCGTTCGATAACGATTTGCGTATCGGCAATCCCCGCAGCAATCCCGCCACGGGCGGTTGGGCAGGCCAGGGAGCGGCCACCGGCGGTGAGTTGAGTGGTGCGGTACTGAGGCGGCCTGAGCCGGCGGGAACGGAGCCGGTGTCGCAGCGTGGGCCGACTCCGGTTTCCAGCGGGGGGCCGGTCAGTGGTTCGCCTGCTACCACATATGAACAACTCCAGGCGCAACTCGCGGCGCTGGGCGTTCTCTGGCAGCGCCAGGAGTTGAACAGCGAAACCGGTGAATGGAAATTCAGCTGCTTGGTGCCGAACCGGCAGAATCCCAAGGTCCGCCGCATGTACGAAGCGAGAGCCCGCGACTACCTGGCTACGGTCCGGTCCGTGCTCGAACAGATCGAGAAAGAACAGTAGAGCCACCGACGACCGAGAACGGAGCTACCGATCGCTGACCTCTGTCTGCTGCGGCTCTGTCCGCGGTTCTCTGACCTCTGGCTTTGGCTCGGGATCAAGCATTTCCAGAAACGTACCACCATTCTCGAACAGCTCATCGCCGACGGCGCAAGTCCACAGGACGCGGACGAGGAAGCAGCACCGCTCGTCGTGCTCGGTGCCCGGAATCTGAACACGAACCTTCTGACCCAGCAAGCTGCGGGTGCCGATCAGGCGAATGCCGGTGGTGGAGAGATCACGGCTCAGGAGCGTGAATTCGCGCTGGTCTTCGGTGATCACCTGGACCGGTTGAATGAAATCGATGCGGTCCTGCCCGCGGCGTTCCTTCCTGCTGGCCGTCTGCTTGTGTTGGCGGATTAGTTGGCGAACGGCACGCTGAATACCCCGCTGGAGACGCTGCTCGCGCAGCATGCGTTCGGTGACGGCGGCGGTATAGTAATAGCGTCCCTGGCGGTAGCTGAGCGACGGTCGGGCCAGGGCGAGCACATCTTTCCAGAGTGCTTCCGCGACGCCGGCGTGGGTGACTTCTTCGCGGACCTCGCGGGGGAGGACGAATCCCTGACGTTGGGCCCGGCGGACTACCGTATTGGCCACTCCTTGCAAATCGGTCATGATCATGGCAGGTCTCACCTTCAGCGAATGCTCGGCAGCCAAGAAACGAGCTCAGCCGTCGGACTGGTTCCAATCAGCCGGCAAAATCAGGACGGGTGCGCCACGGCGCACTTTCTCCTCTTTTCCTTCTTAGCATTTTTTTCGACGTGGGGGGCGCCCAGAGGGCAGATTTTTTCTGAGACCAGGCGGAAGAGGTGACAAGGTGACAAGGTGACAAGGT
>JBGQLF010000685.1:0-6168 GCA_041499985.1 Gemmataceae bacterium | reverse complement strand
CCAGGCCCTGACGGCCCTGCTCGACAGCGTGCCGATCGACAGCGCGGCCGTCACGCAGATGCTCGACCAGATGGCCGGGGCGGACCGCATCGACTTCCCCAGGGTTGCCGAGCCGGTGCCCGACCCGGCGCCCCCCGAGGCGTTTGCCGCCTATGGGGAGGAACTGGAGACGCAGTACCGCTGCCCCAAGTGCGCCTATGCCTGGTCGGGGAGGCCGAAATGACCCGCTGGTTTTGCCACCACAACCCCTACGGCTACCGGCTCGGCGTGCAGCGCCTCAACCTGGATGCCGGTCCGGCACCGACGATTCTGGCCAGTGGCATCGGCGGCGACAACCTATCGCATTACTGGCTGGAAGAAGATGGATGAGACGGGAGGCAGCCCGTGAAGGATAAACCGCCATACCGCATACCGAGTCGGGCCGAGATTGCGGCTCTACCCTGGAATGGCTTTTCGGTCGTCTCGACCTTTTCCGGCTGCGGCGGCAGCTGCCTCGGCTTTAAGATGGCCGGCTACCGCATCCTCTGGGCCAGCGAGTTCATCCCCGCCGCCCAGCAGACCTACCGGGCCAACCACCCCGGCACGATCCTGGACGCCCGCGACATCCGCCAGGTCCGGCCGGAGGAGATCCTCGCCGCGATCGGCAGGAAGGCGGGCGAGATCGACGTCCTGGAAGGGTCGCCGCCCTGCGCCTCGTTCTCGACGGCCGGCAAGCGCGAAGCCGGCTGGGGCAAGGTCAAGACCTACAGCGATACCCGGCAGCGGACCGATGACCTGTTCTTCGAGTTTGCCCGCATCCTGGGCGGCCTGCAGCCGAAGGTCTTTGTCGCCGAGAACGTCAGCGGGCTGGTCAAGGGCACGGCCAAGGGCTACTTCTTGGAGATCCTGGCGGCGCTGAAGGAGTGCGGCTACGTAGTCGAGGCCCGGCTGCTCGATGCCCAGTGGCTCGGTGTGCCGCAACGGCGCCAGCGGCTGATCTTCCAGGGAATCCGGAAGGACTTGGGGCTGGCGCCGGTGTTCCCCAAGCCGCTAACCTATCGCTACAGCATCGGCGATGCCCTGCCGTGGATTCAGGCCGTCCGCTGGGACGGCAAGGGCAGCTTCCGGCCGGTCGAGCAAACGGCTCAGGAGCCGGTCCTGACCATTACCGTCAACAATGACCACCAGATCGAGGTGGAAGCGGAGACCGATATCAGCCGCTACGCTATCGGCCGGGAATGGGACCGACTCCAGCAGGGGCAACAGTCGGAGAAGTACCTCAACCTGATCAAGCCGGCCGTGGACCGGCCCTGCCCGACGATTTGCCAGAGCCACGGCAGCCCCTCGATGGCCGGGGTCGTCCACCCCACCCAGAAGCGCAAGTTCACCATCGCCGAACTCAAGCGCCTGTGCGGCTTCCCCGATGACTTTATCCTGACCGGCAGCTATGCCCAGCAGTGGGAGCGGCTGGGCCGGGCGGTGCCGCCGGTCCTGATGTCCCACGTGGCCCGCGTCATCCGCGAGGAGGTCTTAGCGCGATGTGCGGGATAGTCGGCAGCATCGGCGCAGACATTGGAGCGGGGCTCCGGGCGTTGGCGCACCGGGGACCCGATGCCCAGGGCATGGTCCGAGTCGGCGACCTCTATCTGGGCCACACCCGTTTGGCCATCCTGGACCTTGACCCGCGCAGCAACCAGCCGTTCGCTTATGGGAAGGTCCGACTAGTCTTCAATGGGGAGATCTGGAACTATCAGGCCGTCCGTGCCGAGCTGGTCGGGCTGGGCCAGGAGTTCGCCACGACCGGGGACACCGAAGTGGTGGCCGCCGCCCTGGACCGCTGGGGACCCGCCGCGCTGGCCAGGTTCAATGGCATGTTCGCCCTCGCCTGGACCACCGACGGCGAGACCTTGCACCTGGCTCGGGACCGTTTCGGGGAGATCCCGCTGCACCTCGCGCAGCAGCGCCCCTTTCTGTTTGCCTCCGAGTTGAAGGCGCTGCGGGCCCTGGGCGCGCACCCCGGCTCGCTTGCGGATCTCGGCCCCGGTTGCTATGCCGAGGTGACGCGGCGGGGCGTCCGCCAGACACGGTACTATGACCCGCCGGCTCGGCCGGTCGTCATCGATCGGCCCGAAGCCAGCCAGCGGCTGTTCGCGCTGCTGGAGGCGGCTGTCCAGGAGCGGGCGATCGCCGAGGTGCCGGTCTGTACGCTGCTCTCGGGCGGAATCGATTCGGCCGCGGTCGCCTACCTCCTCCAGCAGCAGCTCCCCGACCTAGTCGCCTACACGGCGTCCCTGGATCCCCGCTCGGCCGATCTGAAGTCTGCGAAGCGGACGGCGGCCGCGTTGGGGATCAAGCTCCGGGTGATTCCCGTGGCTGCGCCCACGGCGGATGATCTGGCTCGTGTGATCCACCACACCGAGATGCCGTACAAGGCCCAGGTGGAGATCGGCTGGGCCTGCCTGCAACTGGCGCAGGCCATGCGGGCCGACGGCTTCAAAGTCACCTTCAGCGGGGAGGGCAGTGACGAGCTGTGGGCCAGCTACGGCTTTGCCTACCATGGCCTCCAGAACCAGGATTGGCACCAATACCGCAAGCAGCTGTTCCTGGACCAGGCCCGCAAGAATTTCCCGCGCTGCAATAAGGTCTTCATGGCCCACGGCATCGAGTGCCGGTTGCCCTTCCTCCACCCCACGGTGGTCGAGTTTGCCCTGGCGTTGCCGCGCCAGGCCGTTCAGGAAGGCACCCGCCGGCCCAAGGCGGTCTTGCAGGATGCCTTCCGCGGCCAGTTGCCCGATCACGTAACCCGCCGGCCCAAGGTGGCCTTTCAAGACGGCCTGGGGCTGAAGGCGGCGATCGCGTCCACACTCCCGGATCCGAGGAGGTTTTACGATGCCGAGTACCGCAACCAGTTCGGCCAGCAGTCTCGGGCACCTGCCCGGGGACAAGTGGGCCTTCGACGGGGAGGTCACGCGCATCTTCGATGACATGCTGGCCCGCTCCATCCCGCAGTACGAGGTGATGCGCCAGGCCTGCTTCGACGTCGCCTGCCGCCACGTCCAGCCCAAGACCACCATCGTCGATCTGGGCTGTTCGCGCGGCGAGGCCCTGGCCCCCTTCATCGACAAGTTTGGTGCCTGCAACCAGTACGTCGGAGTCGAAGTCAGCCCGCCGATGCTGCAAGCGGCCCGCGAGCGCTTCGCCGGCTACATCGGCTGCGGCCTCGTCGATATCCGCGAGCTGGACCTGCGCCAGGGCTATCCGCCGGTACGGGCCAGCGTAACGCTGTCGATTTTGACCTTGCAATTCACGCCGATCGAGCACCGCCAGCGCATCGTGCGCGAGGTCTACAAGCACACCGTACCCGGCGGGGCCTTCATCCTGGTGGAGAAAATTCTGGGGGCCACTGCCGACCTCGACAGCCTCATGGTCGCCGCCTACCACCAGCGCAAGGCGGCCAACGGCTACAGCCAGGAAGAGATCGAACGCAAGCGGCTCTCCCTCGAAGGGGTGCTGGTCCCAGTCACCGCCCACTGGAACGAGGAACTGCTGCGGATGGCCGGTTTCGGCCAGGTGGATTGCTTTTGGCGGTGGATGAACTTCGCGGGCTGGGTGGCGGTCAAGGAGTAGCCACGATGGCATCGGAAACCCTTCTGGCCTGGGAGCGGCAGCCCGGGGAATCGGCCACCGCGTTTGCCGCCTTCGTGATCTTTCGCGATCTGGGCCCGCGCCGCAGCCTCGATGCCGCCAGCCGCTTGTACCACCGCAAACCGGGGCAGGAACCGGAGCAGCCCCAGACCGGCCCCAAGAAGCGCAAATCCGGCCAGGTCCGCCTCTGGTATGAGCGCTGGCAGTGGCGCAGCCGGGCGGAGGCGTATGACGCCGAGCAAGATCGCCAGCAACGGGCAGCCCAGGAAGCAGTCCGCCGGGAGATGGCCCAGCGGCATGCTCGCGAAGCGGTGGCCCTGCAAGAGAAGGCCCTGCGCCGCCTCCAGCAGATGTCACCGGACGAGCTGTCCCCCGGGCAGGTGCTGGACTACTTCCTGCAAGCGGCCAAGCTGGAGCGGCTCAGCCGGGGGGAACCGGACACCATTCAAGAACAACGCCTCCAAGGCCAGCTCGAGCACGAGGTATCGATCGAGGATTTCGTACAGGGTCGCAACCTGCTGGAGAAGTGGCGGCATGAACGCTTCGGAGAAGGCGGAGAAAGGAGCGCGGGCAGTACCGGCAGCACCGTCCAACCGCAAGGCTGAACTGCTCGCTTGTGCCGAGCATCCCGGCTACTTCCTCGATCAGTATGTTTCCATCTATGATGCCGCCCAGGGCGATTGGATTCCCTTCCGGCTCTGGCCGGCGCAAGTGCAGATCCTCGACGCACTCTGTGCGAACCGCCTGACGGTCATCCTCAAGGCCCGGCAACTGGGCTTGACCTGGCTGGTGCTCGGCTACGCGCTGTGGCGGGTGCTCTTCTACCCGGCAGCGACCGTGTTGCTCTTCTCGCGACGCGATGATGAAGCGGTGGACCTGCTCAGCACCCGGCTACGGGGGATGTACGACCGGCTCCCGGCCTGGCTCAAGGTCCGGTCCTTGGTGACGGACAACGACCACGAATGGGAGCTGTCCAACGGCTCGCGGGTCCTGGCCTTCCCGACGACAGCGGGGGACTCCTACACGGCAACGCTGGCCATCGTGGACGAGGCCGACCTGGTGCCGGACCTCGACCGGCTGATGCGAGCGGTCAAGCCGACCATCGACGGCGGGGGCCGGATGATCTTGCTGAGCCGGGCCGACAAGAGCCGGCCGCAATCGACCTTCAAACGCCTTTATGCTTCGGCCAAGCAGCAGCTGCTGCCCTGGAAGGCCGTCTTCTTGCCCTGGTTCGTCCGGCCCGAACGGGACCAAGCCTGGTACGAGGCCCAAAAGAACGAGATCCTCTACCGCACCGGCTCCCTGGATGACCTCCATGAGCAGTACCCCGCCACGGATACGGAAGCGTTGGCCCCCCGCACGCTTGACAAGCGGATCGCCCCCGCCTGGCTGCACCAGTGCTACCAGGAGCGCAGGCCGTTAGCGACGCTGCCCGCCGGTGCCCCGTCGATCCCCGGTCTGGAGGTGTACGTCCTGCCCCAGCGGGGACGGAGCTACGTCATTGGTGCCGACCCAGCCGAGGGCAATCCGACGAGCGACGATTCGGCCCTGACGGTGCTGGACCGGGAGACCGGGGAAGAGGTGGCCGCCTTGGCCGGGAAGTTTCAGCCCTCCACCCTGGCCGCCCATGCCGACAGCATCGGCACCTGGTACAACCAGGCCGAAATGCTGGTAGAGCGCAACAACCACGGCCATGCGGTGCTACTGTGGCTGCGCGACCATTCCCAACTTCGCCGCCTGCGGGGGAGCGATGGGAACGAAGGCTGGCTGTCCAGCACGCGCGGGAATGTACTGCTCTACGATAACGTCGCCGATGCCTTTCGCAACCGCGAGACGATTCTGCACAGCTTCGCCACGTTCACGCAGCTGGCCAGCATCGAGGGCTCCACGCTCGAAGCACCCGAAGGCGAGCACGACGACCGGGCCGACTCCTACGCCCTGGCCTGCGCGGCGCGGGCGCTGGTGCCGCGGCGCCGGGTGGACATCTTGGTGTAGCGGCCCCGAATGGCTTCGTTAGGTCCCCTGTAATTCACGTGGGTCTAGGGTGGCATCCTTGACTAACTGGCCGATTTCGTCGTAGCGCTTCTTCTGCTCCTCATCCTTGGCCAAGCTGGGCACCGATCCCGAAGAACAGTCCCAGGTTTACGGTGCCGCTAGTAGACAGACGTGCATTTGCGGAATGCCGCAATCGCTTCAGCACACAACGGCACTTCCTTGACCAAGTGAACACAGTACCTGCGCGTAACGCGATACTGCCGTTGTGTGCCTCTTTGGGCGTCTTCGACGCTGAATTCTTTGCCGGGTGCCGGACCGTGGTGTCTGAAATCGCGATCTTTCCTAGCGGCCGAAATAAGACTACCGACATCCCATTTGTAGTCATACCAGTCCGCCGCTAGCTCTGACGCCCATCCATCAGTGCAGCAAACGCCTCGGCGGCGTAGGTCCTCCCGCCGGGTGCAGGCGTGACCGAGCTCATGAGCCACAAGCGCGCATGGGTGATGGCCGTGCGCGCGCTCCGACGGGTGCATCACGCCCAGAGTTTCT
>JBGQLF010000684.1:0-6170 GCA_041499985.1 Gemmataceae bacterium | reverse complement strand
GGACGTCACGGAGGCCCTGACCCCGACCGGTGCCTGGGAAGACAGGGCTGCCACGGGCGCGGCTACCGGTGCGGTCGCCGGAGGGGCCGTGGGAGCCGTCGCCGGGACCGTGGCGCTGGCGCTGCTGCCGGGGATTGGCACGGTTCTCGCGGGTGGTCTCCTGGTCGGCATCCTCGGCGGTGCGGCCGCGGGAGCGGCGGCGGGCAGCTACCTGGGACCGTTCCTCGCTCTGGGCTTTTCCGCAGCGGAAGCGCGCCAGTATGAGCGCGAGTTGGAGGCCGGCCGTACACTCGTGGCGGTCCGCGCCGGCGAGCGTCGGGCGGAAGCCGTTACAATTCTGCACAGTCACGGCGGCCACAACGCCTGCCCGGTTGAGGTTCCGGCAGCACGATGAGAAAGCTTAATGAGCCCGACGCGCCAGCGAGGCATCGCCGCCTTCCTCGCTGGCGCGTCGGGCTCATCAAGCGCGTCGGGCTCATCAATTCTCAGTCCGTGCGTGGCTTTTCCATTGCACCCTGGTGTTGCAAATAACGGGCCACCAGCCAGCACAATACCGCCCAGGCCAGTCCGGCCGACCAGCCGGCGAGGACATCGGTGGGATAGTGCACGCCCAGGTAGACCCGGCTACAGCCCACGAGAAAGGTCAACAACAGGGCGAGCGTAAGGAAATACAGCTTGAGCTTGAGCGGCTCGACCAACCGCGCCAAGAGCGTGCCCAGCGTCAGATAGACGATGGCGGAGAGCATGGAGTGGCCGCTGGGAAAGCTGGCCGTGTTGACGTAGGCCAGGTGCGGTACCAGGGCCGGTCGAGGCCGGGCAAAATAGCCCTTGAGGGAACTGTTCAACAACTGGCCGCCGAGCGTGGCCACCAGCAGCAACGTCAAGGCCCGATACTGCCGGCGAAGTACCAGATAGCCGGTCACCGCCAGGATCATCAGGACGAGCACCGGGATGCCGCCCAGGGCCGTCAGATCGCGCATCGCATCCGCCAACCACGGGGGACCGATCGGTTCGCCTGGATCGGCGGGATGGCGCAGGGCGCGGAGCAGCCATTCGTCGAACCGGGGGGTTCCGCGCGCGCGGATTTGATCGGCCAACTCAATGAAGCTCCACGCGCTCACGACAATGGCCAGCACGGCCATGAGGACATACAGGTCCCGGCCGCCGAACCATTAGACGACGCTGCCGCTCAGGCGGCGCAAATAATGGTTCATGCTGTCAGCCCTGCTGGATTCTCAGACGCGGCCTTCGCGCCGGCCCACGCTGGAAGGCAAACGCCGCGGACCTTCCCTCAAGGTAAAGGCACGCCGAGGAGTTCGCCAGAGGATTTGGCGCGCTGTATCAGCTTCGACTAAAATGAGACCAATCGTCCCCACTTTCCTGGAGGAACCGCCATGGTGCAGGAACTCAACCGTGAACTGGCCCGCAAGATCAATGAAGAGGCGCGGAGCAGCCCCTACTCCCCCTACCAGGGAAAATTCGTCGGGATCACGAACGGCCAAGTCGTCGCCGTGGCAAACGACCTGGATGAGTTAGTTGGTTGCCTGCGCCAACAAGGAGCCGACCTGCGCCACACCTTCTGCCTGGAAGTGGGCCTGGACTATGAGGAAGTTCAGGAGATCTGGGGGCCACACTAATGCCTCGTGCCCAGTGGCCACTCTTCCACGACCGGCCGAGCATTCAGGTTACCCTCCCGTTGACGGCCGGAGGCCAGCCGCTGATTCGCCAGCTTATGGCTGACACCGGAGCGGGGACGTTACGGTCCGGCTTTGAACTTCTCCTGGAAGAGAAGGATTGTTTGTTGTGCGGCGGCAGCCAGTCGTACCCGGTCATCCTCGGCGGCGCTTACACAGGATCGTTCCCCGTCTACGTGGTGCGTGTCCAACTCGCGGCACTGGGCTTCGACCACCACGTCCGCGCCGCTGCCGTTCCGGCGTTCCCCTCGGGCTTCGGCGGGATTGCTTGCTTCCGCTTCCTGAACCGCTTCACTTATGGGAACTTCGGCGATCCCAATCAATTTGGATTGGAGACGTGAGTAGTATATAAACCTTTGGCCCGAAACACGGCGAAGAATCTCATGGCACGGTCCACGGCTACGAATCCTGGCAAGCATCCGGACTCCTATTTCGGACTGGTCCGGAAATTCCCGCTGCGGCCGATTCGCTCGGACGCCGAGTTGGACCAGGCGATCCGCGTCATCGATGGCTTGCTCGACAAGGAGAACCACAGCTCCCTGGACTCCGGGGAGCAGGACTACCTGGATGTCCTGGGCGATCTGGTCGAGCGGTATGAAACGAAAACGAATCCGATCCCTCCGCCCACCGACGCGGAAATGCTCAGCCACTTGATCGAGGCCAAGGGCGTGACTCAGGCCACCGTAGCCCGGGAAACAGGAATCGCCGCCTCGACCATCTCGGCCGTGCTTCCCGGCAAGCGGACGCTGACCCGTGGCCATCTGGCCAAGCTGGCGGATTACTTTCACGTTGATCCGGGAGTATTCGGGCCCAACGCACGCACCGCAGGCTGACGGCAGGCAGTTCCGGGCTAACGGCGTCACGCCGCTTCAGCAGAGAATTTGGCGCGCTGTACCAGCTTTGACTACACTGAAACCCGTCGTCCCGGTTGGACCGGAGGGGATGTACGGATCGAATTCCTGCGAGTGCCGACCCAATGTCACCAACCCCGAACCGCCCGATCCACGTACCCGCGCTCCCCACTACGGGGGGTACCAACTGCGAGGAGCGGATTGCTTATCCTCCCCTGGTGATTCCTCCCCTCATTCGGCAAGCGCAGAGTGCCTTCTTTCGTGACCTGGCCCGCTGGTTACAAGAACGGCCTGGCCAATGGGTCGCCTATCACGGCGATCAGCCGATCGGCTTCGCCAGGACGAAGACGGCGCTGTATCAGCAATGCCTGCAACGCGGCCTGACCGCAGAGGAGTTCGTCGTTCTCTGCATCGAGCCTGAAGCGGCCGAGGTGCTGCTCCTTCCTCGGGAAATGGGTTAGTTCCCGGACTTTATTCACTGCGAATCAGTTCTTGACGGTTGGGCACGAGACCAACCACCCGCGTGAACCACTGGTCGGCGTGTCGCACCCACCGCTCCCGGAACATATGGAAGCCGTGCCTTTCATCTTGCCAGATCACATACACATAGGCAAACGGCCTTTCCCCCGGTTTACCCGAAGAGTCATCGAGATGCAGATTGATCCGGATGTACCAGGGATGGATTGTCCCATAGGCCTCCTGGAACGCTTGCAACTGGTCGACGTAGACCGGCAGTTCCACTTTGGACTCCTCGCGGAGCTTCGGATCGATGCGTTCGAAGCACTTCTCCCAGAGCCCCTGGTTAAACCACTCATACATCTGTTTGACTCTCCTTCGCAGCGCTTCCCGTTCGGAAACTTCGTGCCGGGGAGAGTGTCGCGCTCGGATCATGGGTCAAATCGTTCCCGAAGAGCGATGGGGGTTAAACCACTTCCCAGACTTCGGATCGCGGTCGGCGCTGATTTTGACATGGGTGCAGCTTGGCTGGTGGTAGGTGAAGTACCAGCGCTTCCATCCGTGCTGTCCGTCCGGTGGGTTCTTGGTCGCCCGTTCTCTGCCTCGTCCACCAAAGCCCACTCCCAGGCCGCTTCTTCCTCGGGCAGCCCTTCCCAAGGTTCGTCCCACAGTTCATGGGGCCCCATATCGGTGATGGTGGCACTCCCTTGGGACAAACGGCTCGTCTGCCTGTCCCGCCAAGCGATAACGCCCCGCTGCCAGGTTCTAGTCAGCTTACCGCCCGGGCCGTCTGGAGACAATCTGGTTCAGCAGCTTCTACATCGCACCGACCGTCACTTCGACGTCAGCGGAAAGTCCGCCTTGTCGGTGCCTTTGGGCGGGACGTCAAACTCCAGCTTCGGGTCGATGGCCATGTACTTCGCCGGGATCGGCATTGCGGGCTTGCTAGGCGCCCGACGACCGCGGTCGTCGGAGGTATCGCCGGGATCCGTGTAATTCTCGATCCGTATCTTGTGCTTGCCGACCACCACACCGCGGGTCTCCTTACCGATGAGCTTCAGGGAGTAACGCCCTTCCGAGTCGGTGATCCCATAGGATCCCGGTCCGGGGTTGAGGTGGCCCGTCGTGGCGATGGGCGAGAACATGACAGCCGCCTTGGGGACGGGTTTGCCATCCAAGGTGATTTGGCCGGAGACTGGAGCGGTCTCGTAGGGATCACTGCTACAGCCGACACTGAAGAGGGCCACAGCAGCAAGAACCGGCAGAAGGCGCAGCAACATACGTTCTCTCGCGGTAAGAGCAAAGATTCAGTAACCAGGGAGTGAAGACAGCGGAGGGGACCTACCCTCGGTCAAAAGTGGCGCTCCGGCAGGCCCCGCAGCGAGCATGGCAAATCTTTCGCGGAGTGTAGAGTTGAGATTGCCGATTGGTTTGGCAATCGGCAATCTCAATTCTGCAATCTACAATCCGGTTAGAAGTTCCCCTGCGGGATCACTTCGCCTCCGGCGATCGATCCCAGGGCCGGGAACACCACGTTCATATCGATGTTCGGGGAGATCGAGCGGACGGAGCCGTCGGCCAGCGCAAAGTTGATAACGCCGCCGCCGTGGAAGCTGCCCCAGGCCCGCTTGCACTGGTTGCTTGCATTGGTCGTGGGTGGCGTGACCGTGCACAGGTCGAAATTGGGGATCAGCGTCCGGCTTTGACCGACGGTCACGTCCGACAAGGCGTATGAGGAGTAGCCGTACGCCCAGTAGGTCCGACGGTTCAGGGATGTCGTCGTGGCGTACTCCCCGAACATCAGCGTGTTGGAGGTACCGTCGGTGATACTCGCAATGGTCTCCGGGCCTCCCGTGGGGGTATCGCCGGCAGCAGTAGGTGCGTTACTAGGCACGGTCCCGATCTGAACGCCGTGAAAGATGCCGCGCCAGCCGGGTCGGAACGTCATGAGCCATTGCACCTGCCCCAAACCGGCGCTCTGCGGGTTGGTCGGGTCATCCCAGTTCGCGTCCCCGCCGGTATCGCTGGGGGTGCCATCTTTGCCCGACCTCCCGCCGAAGGTGGTGCCGGCCACGCCGCGATACGTCGAGGGCATGAACAGCGGTACGCTCAGGCCGGAGCCGCTCGTCGGCCCCGAAGCGGGAGTGGCGGGCGTGAACGAATTCGGGTCTGCGGGGCAATTGTACGTTTTCACGAGGCTCTGGCGCAGTTGCGCCGTCTTGGGGCTGGCGGCATCCGAAATCGCGATCGGGATCGTCGGGTCCCAGAGCTGGTAGAGATTGTTCTGTTCGATGTAGGGCAGCAGGAGGATGGCCCAGTTCTCGTAGTAATCAAATTTGCCGGCGAATGTCCCGACGGTACCCGCTCGGTAGACACACCCCGGCGGGAACTTGCTGGCCGTGTCGTGGTAGTTGTGGGCTGCCAGGGCGAGCTGCTTGAGGTTGTTCTGGCAGGCCATGCGAGCGGCCGCATCACGCACCTTCTGCACCGCGGGCAGTAAGAGCCCGATGAGGACGGCGATGATAGCGATCACCACAAGGAGCTCAATCAGTGTAAACCCCAATCCCAATCGTCGCAAAACGCGCACCATGCGATCCTCCTCTAGTAGCAACCAAGGTAGAGAATAAGAAAGCCACCCCAACGATTCGGATCTTCTCTGCGACGTGCCTTCCAGGCTCACAGCCGTCCGTAGCCAAACCCTCTCACCTTCCTTGCCACCAACCGGACACCCGGTCACCAGGGGGGAGTCAAGAAGAACACGAGCCGAACGGCTAAACCGTCAGATTCTTCTCCCCGTCACGAACCAGGACCGATCACGCAAAGAGTCACTGGACAAAACCCCGGCGGGCGGTCGGGGTCGTAGCCACAAGCGTCTCGCTTGTGGGCAATTAGCTCACAAGCGAGACGCTTGTGGCTACGTTCTGTCCGTCAGCTCAAAGCCTGGAAAGGTTGGCCCAGGGGCTCCCGCGCATTCCTGCCTCGGAGAATGCCAAACCAAGAGAACCCCGTTCCTGGTCCCCTTAGGGCCAGAACTGGAGCCATGTTCGGCGAGTCTATGCAACAATGAACCGTTGTGCAAGAAAAAACTCGACAAGAATACACACACGGAAGACAAATGAGAAATGGCCGAAAACGGTTGCGGCGGTGAAGTCCTGAGCGACTTCTAAGG
>JBGQLF010000683.1:0-6173 GCA_041499985.1 Gemmataceae bacterium | reverse complement strand
TGCGCGGATCGACGAGGCGCAGGTGCTGCTGAAACGCCTGGAACTCGGCAACGGCTTCCTGCTTCTGTTTCTCGCCTGGGACCTGGCCAAAGTTCAACGACGCTTTCATGATCAGATCGCCCGCGATGCCGAGGAAGGCTGGACGCGGATCGAGGGCGTTCACTTCTTGAAGGAGCGGCGGCAGGATCTGCTCGCCGGCTCCGATCCCGTAGTGGACATCAGCGGCCCAGACGACACTGAAACTGTCCGCCGCGTGCGGATCGAACGCCGCGGCGGACCAAGCGTCCTTTAACGTCGAAAAGCGACCCGGCAAGGCCGCCGCCATGGGTGAAGAGAGCAGGGAAAGCCCACTCGCCCAGCCCCCAGCACCGGCCACAGAACGCACAAATTCACGTCGATTCATGGAATCCTCCTGTCCAACCGAGCGCTTCGCCAAACGGGAGACTTCATTCCAGATGAAAATCGAAGGTATTGCTGCCGCCTTTCTTCACCTCGGCTTGCAGCTGGGTCTTGAGGTTGTACTTGGGCGGGATCCGCTCCTTCGCCTTGGGATCGATCAACTCGGTATCCGGCGGTGCATTGGGGTTACTGCGACGCATCGGACTTTCGCGTGAGAAAATACGCACCTGGTACATACCCGGGGCCAGGCCGGGCGTGCTGAGCAGCTGGTAGCGACCGTCTTGAATGACGGCGCCGATTGACACTCCCTGGCCACCGGCCGGCACAAACTCCATGGTGCCCTGGTCCAGCGGTTGCCCCTTCCAGGTCACGCTGCCTGAAACCGCCTCGTTCTGCGGGCCACCGCCGCCGCAACCACTGCCGACAAGGAAAAGGAGCCCTACGCCGGCCCAGCCGAAGAGCCGCCGGGCGGGATCCGGCGGCTCCGAGCGCTGTCTGCTTGCCATTCCCATCTCCTCAACCTAATTGGCGTTGACCGCCTCGCCGCCGGCCCGCGTCCCCAGGGCTTGCCAGACGGCAAAGTCAATACTATCGGCCACGAACCGGACCGATCCATCACACAACCCGACGTTGACGCCGCCGGGATGGTAACTGCGGGCCGCCACATGGGAGGCATTGCTGCTGGAACCGCCGACGGAATTGCCACAATCGCCGATGGTGCTGTTGGGCGGCATGGTGTGGGTGTAGGCCCACGTAAAGCCAGGACGGCTGCGATAAAACTCGGTGAAGGCGTAGTAGCGGGCGTTTTGGCTGACGGCGCAACTCGCGTTCGGCTTCAGGTCATCCGCCGGCTGCACCCAGGTCGTGGGGTAACGGACGTGCCACGGAGCCGTCGGCGGCCCCGCGTAGTTCGCGCTCGGGTCCGTGCCGCTGGGGTTAAAGCCGATCTTGACGTCGGCAAACATGGCCGTGTTGCTGGTCCCATCGCTGATCTGGGTGATCGGTATCGGCGTGCCCGTCGGATAGGATGTGTTGGAGGCCGGGTTCGAAACCGGCTGAACCTGGTTGAACGGCCCCGCATATTGCGGCGAGTTGGTGAAGAAATTGCACGTGGTGCCGACGTTGGCGGCGTAATTCGAGCCGCGCGGGTAGGGATTCTGTTCCGAGGGGCAATGATAGAAACTGATGTTTTGATTGCGGGCCGGGGCGTTGACCGAATCGCTCAGCGTATCGTAATCGAGGTTGAACAGGTTGTAGTTGTTGGATCCTTCCACGTAGGGCAGGATGAGCACCAGGAGAGCGGGAGGGTAATAGGCAGTCGTATTGGGTGGAGTGAACTTGGTAGGATGGGGGCCGCTGCCCGGAGGCAGAGCACCAAAGGTGGATTGATAATTGTGACACGCCAGGCCGATCTGCTTGAGGTTGTTCTGACACTTGATGCGATTGGCCGCCTCGCGCACTTTCTGGACAGCGGGCAAGAGCAGGCCGATCAAGACGGCGATGATGGCGATCACCACCAAGAGTTCGATCAGCGTAAAGCCCCTGTAACCCCTGCGCGATTCGCCCAAGATCTGCTGCTGCAACATTGCTGGTCCCTCCGCGTGAACTACAGAGAATAAGAGCCGCCACGACAACGTTCGTTCAGCGGCCTACCTTATCCACCCACGGATACGAGGCAGGAAGAACCATATGCTGTCACAACACGAGGCGATTGCAAGTGAAAAGTCCGTGACGATCTGGTGAATGAGCGGGTACGAAACGTTCTGTCAGGATCTTCTTTCGTGCCGCGCCCCCTCGTGTACTGCCGGCTTGGTGGCACGCCCTTCGAAGACTCAGGACGTGCCATCCACTTGCGGACATACCCCTGTCAGTATCCAAGTTATTGGTGCGCGGCTCCTTAGTGCCGCGCTCCCTCGTGCACCGCCGGGTTGCGCAACACTTCTTGAGTTTTCGCCCGAATTTCCTCCGCGATCTTGGCAACCCGGGGGTCCAGCGCCATCCGCATGCCCGCCTGCTGGCGCAAGGTTTTCACGACCCACCGGCACTCCGCCGCGAGTTCATCCTGATTCCCGCCGATGTCCACCAGAGCCTCCGCGTACTTCTTGCATTTGCCCAGCGCACCCGGGCCAGCGTCGTCGAGGATGTTCTTGCGGAAGTCCGCATTCATTTGGGCGACGTGTGCCGGCGTCTTGATTTCCGCCGCCCGGGCGGCCACGCGCGCATCGATTTCCCGGACAAGCTTCTCCAACTCGGTCAGCGCGTCGGCGAGTTCGGGATAAGCCCTTTTCTGGGCCGCCAGGTAGTCGCGCATTTTATGTCCGAATTCGACATAGCGGGTGATCCGGCCACGGATGTGCGTGACGAACGCCAAGCCATCGTCCAGGGTCTTTTCCACCTCGGCCCGCTTCTGTTTTTGCAAGTTTTTCCCATAGATCTCGGCGAGAGCGTTCCGGACGGCGCAGGTGGCCCGGCCCTTGTACTCCTGCTTCTGCCCTTCCAGGTCCAGGATATATTCGCACGGCCCGACTCCCAGCGTATTGCGCACGATATCGACCACCGTGTAGGCATTGACCGGCGTGCCCGGGACGCGGTTAATCGGATAGACGACTACCGGTCCCCGAAACTGGAGCGCTGCGTTCTTCAAGGGCTGGAGATAGCCTCGCGCCTCGTGATCGGACCAGCAAGGATAGAGATACGTGCCGAGCACGGTGCTCCAGCGTTGCCGCTTCGACGAGAGTTCCACCCCCCCAGTCCCAAAACCGAAGGTTCCGGGATCGATCGCGCGCACCTCGGCGCTGTCCGGCACGAGACGATTCGAGCCGCCGCCGAGCCAACTCGGCTTGACGTAGGGTCCGCCCGCTTTCTCTTGCAAGAGCATATCCCAGCTATCGATGAGATCGTTTGACCGTGTGAAATCGACCCGCCACTCGGCTGGGAACGGCATCTTCCAATCGAGAGGCAGGACTTTCCCTGTATCCGCGCTCTGGAGATCGCGGGTGTGCCATAGGGCCGGGCCGTCCATGAGAGCCACCCAGATCTTCTTCCCCTCGAAGCCGATCTCCGAGCCCGTGATTGCCTTGTTCTCTCCTTCGCCCGCGAGCGTGACCTTCGCGTCTTGCTGGCGGTTCTCGAACACGCACATGGCGATGGCGTCGCCTTTACCAGTCAGATGCAGGAGGAAGTTCTCGCTGGGCACCTCGATGCCGGACAAGGGAATCTTGCGGGCGTCGATCACGATGTCATCCGCGAAGAAGTCCGGAAGCACGAGGAACCGACCCGGACATTCGACGCGCAGGCGGCCGGCGCCGGTCCCCGGCTCGGTCTGGATCGAGATATCGCCGCGTTTGAGGCGGAACTTCGCCGCTACTTCCGCGCCCTGGGCGGTGGTATAGGTAACCTCCAGACTGACCGCGCTGCTGGTGTTTTCCACGAGGGCCACGCGCTGGAGGCTCGCGGCCGATGGGCCGGCAGCTGCAAGCAGCCGCAGTCGAACTCGGGACGCCGTGCCTTCCGGCCCAACGGTATAGACCTCGACAGCGGACGCTTGCTTCCGCACCACCGCGCTGACGCGGCCATTGGTCATGACGGCGTCGCCCTTGAACGAGGCGGCTGTCTCACCGGCAGGAATCGTCGTCCAACTATTCTTCCCGTCCAGGGCGGCTGTCGCCAAGGGTAGCGCGGACGCTTGCCCCGTGTCCCAGACGGCGAGCGCCGCCCGAGGCTTCGCGGAGGGAGCTTGCGCTGCCTCCACGCCGGATCGTGAGGAAGACAGAAACAGAAGGAGCATTCCCGCCGGGATCAAGGCAAGCCAAGGCATCGGATATCTCCTTGAACGTGATCAATCGGTGTAGTGCGAACGAAACTCCTCCGTCGTTTGCCGCTGCCGCGTCTCCTGTGGGGCCTCGTAAAACTCGCGCGCCTGTAGCCCAATTCGGATTCCCAGCATAACAGCTCCTCACAATTGCGGTGTCAGACCACGATGAAACAGCCGCCGTTAGGCCACTTTCTGTGAGAAACTATTATGCTGTGGTAATACGTGTTGGACAATCAGGAAATGGTCTGTTTGCCCCTGGGGCAGGTCACCACGTTCTCAGGTACGTCCCAGGCTGTATCGGTACTCGACCGCTCTGAACTCTGCCGGCAGCATGACCGCCAGTTGGTCTGTCACGCGTTTCCGTGCCTCCACCGCCAGCTTGGCGAGCGGCCCGACCTCTTGAGGCTCCAGGTTCTCCGGCGAACGATGTGGGTGGAGCAACTTCAGCAGGCCAGCCGTGGTCTTCTTGATGGCGTCCTGGTTTCGTCCGGTCATGCCGCTCAGGTCCAGCCAGGTCGTGGCGTGGGTCTGGAAGTTGCGGCGCCGCAGCTCGGAGAAGATCTCCGCAAGGTAGTCGGTCAGGAGGCCGTACCCTGTGGCGTAGTTCTCTGGTCGGATCTTCGGCATCTCCCAGCCCGGTAGGTAGCAGTGGATGCGGTCCAGGAAAGCCGCATCTTGCAACTCGGCGGGAAGGACCTCGAAGAGGTGACGATACCCGTCGGCCGGTCGATGCTGCTCCATGTCGGTGTCGATGTTGCCGCCCAGCACGATCGAGCACTGGGCGGAGAACTCCTGATCGCCGCGGCTGAAGCGGCCGGTCTGCATGTAATCCTTCAGGACGCTGATGCTTGCCTCCGCGTCGTCGAAACGGGTGTTGGCGACCTCGTCGAAGAACACCACCTGTTTCAGCCCGATGACACCCAGCTTCCGCGTGGCCTTGTTGTAGAAGAGCGTAGCCGGCGTCGCCTTGCCTCCCGACACCACGAAGGCTCGGCTGGAAGAGTTCCGGTAGGTGTAGGTCTTCCCGGTCTCACGCGGCCCCAACTCGATCAGGTTGTAGTTGGGTTCAACGAATGGCACCAGCCGCAGCAGCATCAGCAGCTTGATGCGCCGGTCAAAGCGGGTGGGGTTGAAGCCGATAGACTGCACCAGCAGGTCCAGCCACTCCTCCTCGGTGAAGAGGGGACGCTTGTCGATGTACTCATCGAGGTCAAGGCGCGTGTACTGGAGCGGGGTGAACTCGCGGACGTAAAAGGGGTAGATGCGTCCCTTGATCTCGTAGGAGCTATCATACTCGATCACCATCGTACCCCAGGCGCCACTGGTCATCAGCACATCGCGGTACTGCTCCAGGACGCGAGGCCCGATCCGGACCATGTTGTCGCCGAGAGCAGGTACCTCCGCAAAGTAATGATCGCGGCCTTGGTCCAGCCGCACGGAGAGCTGCCCAAGCAGCGTATACTCGCCGTTTTCTTTGATCCGGCTCTTGATCAGTTCCTTCTTCGCGCTGTCGGTGTAGTGCTCGGACAGGATCTTGTCGATCTTGCGCTGGCCGACGACCGGGTCCTCGGCCTGCACGTAGCGGCTGACGAGGTACTCCATCACATAGCGCGGGAACTCCTTGTACGCCTCGTTCCAGCGCGTCAGCGGCTTCAGGATGACACGGTCCCCCAGGTGCGTCAGCACCTTTCGGTTGAAGGGATCGGAGGGCACTGGCTTAGGGTTCTCGTCCATCGGCTTCTCCTATTCTGTGGGGCAGGTTTCCAACCTGCCGCGGCGATCCGGGCAGGTTGGAAACCTGCCCCACCGGCACGCTACAAATCGTCGAAGCCGCGCAGCGCGTCCGTATCGAGCTTGGTCTTCTTGGGCTTCACCTTCGCCGCGACCGTCTGGGTGCCTTCGAGGGCCTCGCGCCACTCGCCTTGAAGGTCCGTGTGACGCAGTCTTAGGGTAACGGCCG
>JBGQLF010000682.1:0-6183 GCA_041499985.1 Gemmataceae bacterium | reverse complement strand
CTTGCCTTCCTTGGCTCCCTCGCCCACCCGCCGGGCCACGAGATCCACTTTGTCCCCTTCCAACGTGGCTTCCTGGAGTTGCCAGGAGTCCGCTCCCCGGTCCGTGGCTTGCTCGAAGTCGCCGTTGGGGAGTAGATTGCCTCCCGCGCTGACCTGGCGGAGTTGCTCCATGAAGCGCCAGTGTCGCGGCAGCGTGAAGAAGCTCACGGCATAAGGGCTGGCTACCGGCGAATCGAGGTCCCGCGTCGCTTGCTCCCATTCGGCGCGCATCAAAATGCGCAGCGGTCGCAGCGCCCGCTCCGCCTCCGCGTAGGCCTGACGCGAATCGCCGTTGGCGCGATACTGCTCCGCGACCAGCAAGCGGGCGCGAGCGTTCTCCATCAGTTTCTTGGCGTCCGGCACGGTATGGCCGGCATTCTCCAGCTCAGCCTGGACGCGCGCAACTTTCTTGATTTCTTCTTCCGCCAGGTCGTGGGCCCACTGGGCGGATAGGGCCGTTTTCTGTCGGGTAAGATCCTGCAACCGGACCAAAAGTCCGTTGGGACTATTGTCGGACGTGAAGACGATCGCCGCAGTGAGGCCGAACTCCGGGATGGTGACCTTGGTGCCGCCGACCACGCGCTCGGTCTTCAGTGAGCGCACTTCACCCGGGGAGACTTCCCAGGCCTGCGTGCCCACCGGAACCTGCGGGACGACCAGGCTCAGTTTGGCCACGGCCGCCTGACCAGGCACATATTGCGACCCTTTCCCCAACCAGATGGGCAAGACCAGGATGCCGCGCTCCGTGCGGAGCACAGCTGCTTTGATGGAGGGATCGGAAGTAGCGATCCAATCCTCTCCCCGAGGCGGCTCCGCCAGGACCAGCAGCGGCTCAAGGAGCTTGAGTTCCTGATTCAGCAGGGCCAAGGCCAGGAGCCGATCCCGGCCCTGATGGCTATCGGCGAGAAAGCGATCGGACCAGAAGCCAAGTCCCCGGCAACCCGCAGCCAGGGCAATGTAGGTCAAGAGGCGAATCTGCTCCGGCTGCGGCCCGATCGGTTCGTCGAAGCCTGCACTGCCAGGGCGGTCGTAGACGAGCGTCGTGTACCAGTCCGGCAAGTGGGTCTGCACCCAGGTCCACGTCAACAGGACACGGCGACGCGCCAGGAGCCGTCGCTGGTTGAGCCAGTCACGATAGCCCGTGAGCTCCAAGCCGGTCATCAGAGGCCAGCGATGGACGCCCACCAGATCAAGCGAAAGCGAATACGCTCGAAAGCCATCCCAGGCATCCGCTCCCAGGGGACGTTGAGGATCGGCCGCGTGCAGCACCTGCGCCGCGTGGGCTACAATCGAGGTCTGCTCGTCCGTCAACCCGCCCCCGAAGTCCCAGAACAGGACTGCGTCCTTGTCCAGAAAGCGGTTGATCTCCTGGCGCAAGCCGTCCACCGACGCCAGCCGTGGGTCGTCGGCGGCGACCGGCAACGACGGGATCAGCCAGAACCCCAGTTCGATCGCTTTTTCCACCGCAGCCGGCGAGCTCAGATAGTCAAACCAGACGGCATTGAAGCCGGCATCGCGCAGTGTCTTCAACGGCGTGTCACTATGACGGATGCCGCGGAAGAAGAAGCGCCTGCCGTTGACCCAGAGCTGGTCCTGATCGAGCGCGACGACCGCGCTGCGGCTGGGCGAGGTCGTGGGAACACTGGTCGGCGGCGTACGGCCGGCACCGACCGGCCGGCTCGTCGGCTGAAACGGATTGGTATCCAACAGGGGACCGGCTTCCAGGTCGTCGATCCAGATGTCACTGGCGCCGGGACCTGTGTAGACATTGAGCACGAGGCGATCCAGATAGGCATCGGTGATATCGATGTCGCGTTTGAGTTCCGCGCGCATGTACTGCTGCTGCTCCTTGACCAGCTTGACAGCGCGGCGTAATTCGAGACGGTCCCAGCGACTGACCAGGCGGTAGGCATCTCCCCGGATGAGCATCGTCAGGGGCTCTTCCAGGTTACTGGGATTGCGTTCACGCGGCAGGACGACGCGCGCCAGGAGCTGCACGCCGGGCCGGCTGGACTTGATCCAGATACTCGCATTGAGTTCTTCGCTGACCGGTGCACGGCCGAGAGCATAGGTGTAGTAGATGTAGTTGCCCTGATCTGCCTCGAGTTGGAGGTGTTCCGAGAATTGGCCGGTGTGCGCCGTCCCATCGGTCATGTCATGGGCGGCCTCCCGAAAGGCAACATCGGCCGTGCCTTTAACCCACGAGGTCTCCCGCGACTCAAAGGAATTGCGGTGCACTTGTTGGCTATGCGCCAAACCAAGGAACGCCAGGGCTCCGGCAAGGCTGGTGGCGATTAGCATGCCTGCTGCGGTCGGCTGCTTCATGGTCTGCCGCTCCTCTTTCGCCCCCACGTACGATTCATGCCCCATCCTGCTGCCTACGACCCGGCACACAATCGGGGAAAGGTTGTTAGCAAATCGCCGGGGAGCGGGGAAGAGCAGTTGCATCGTGGAGAGTGGTCCGTGGGCCCTCCCAGAGAAGACTATCTTGTAACTTTGCACTCCTAATGGTTACAATCGTACTCCATATGGGTACGCGCAGCATGTCCAAGAGCGTGTTAGAGGCTCTGCTCGGCCAGACTCGCGGTGCGCTGCTGGCCCTCTTCTTCAGCCATGTTGAAGAGGCCTATTACTTGCGCCAGGTCGCGCGGCTCGTCGATGGGGGCCTCGGCGCTGTGCAACGCGAACTACAACACCTGACCGTGGTGGGCCTTCTTAGGCGAGAGGTGCGTGGCCGGCACGTCTATTATCAAGCGAACCGAGATTGCCCGGTTTTCCGCGAGTTACAGGGGTTGGTCATCAAGACGGCGGGAGTCGTCGAGGTGCTGCGCGCGGCCTTGGCGAGCCTGGCGGAGCGAGCAACAGTCGCCTTTGTATACGGTTCTTTTGCCAAAGGGTCCAACAAGGCGGGCAGTGATGTGGATCTGATATTGGTGGGAGAACTGACCTTCGGCGAGGTGGTTGCTGCCCTTGCGCCGGTTCAGGATAAGCTCTGCCGCGAGGTCAACCCGATTGTCTATCCCCCGGCGGAATTCCAACGCAAGCTGGTCCAGGGCCACCATTTTCTCACCAGGGTGTTGAAGGAACCCAAGGTCTTCCTCTTGGGAGGCGAACATGAGCTTGCCCGATTGGCACAAGAACGGCTGGCTGACCGAGCAGCAGACCAGCCAACGTGAAATCGCCGACCTCCTCGGCGTGGTCGACCGCGATCTGGCTGATTGCAAGACGCCCGGCCTCAGTGCCGATTGGCGGCTGAACATCGCATACAATGCTGCCCTCCAGGGAGCGACAGCTGCTTTGGCAGCGGCTGGTTACCGTGCCACGCGGGACTGGCACCACTACCGCGTGATCCAGTCGCTGGCTCATACGATCGGGGCAGAGAGTGCCCTCGTCGCCCAACTCGAGCAATTCCGCAAGAAGCGCCATATTGGTGGCTATGAACGAGCCGGATCGGTGTCCGACCACGAGGCGGACGAGATGGCTGCCCTGGCGCGACAACTCCGCCAGAGTGTGATCGACTGGCTCCAAGCAAACCATGCCGCGCTGTTGGGAGAGCCGTGACCCGAACGCACGCTCGCAACCTTGTCGGTCCCGGTCAAGCATTTGCAGGCTCCCCAAGCCCTGACGCACCTGATACGATAACTTCCGTTCGACCATGATGGACCCGCATGAGGCAAGCCATGCCTGAAAAACAACTGCTCGCCGGGGCAGCGACCGCCGTCCTCACTCCTCCGCTCGGTGTTTCCCTGTGCGGCGGGATGCAGGATCGCGCGGCTCAAACCATTCACGATGACCTTCAAGCGCGTAGCCTCGTGCTCGACAATGGTGATACCAAGGTAGCCCTGGTCGTCCTCGATTTGATTGCCGCGCGCAAGGAATGGCTCAGCGAGATCAAGCACCAGATCCACAGTTACACCGGCATTCCGATGGCCCATATCCTGATCAGTTGCACGCACACACACAGTGCGCCGACGCCGGTGGAGATCTTCCAGAGCAATCCCGAGAAGGAATACCTTGCCTGGTCCGCAACCCGGGTGGCCGACAGCGTGCGCATCGCTTGGCAACGCCTCCAGCCAGCCCGCATCGGCTGGGCAGTCGGGCGCGAGGATCGGGTGGTCTTCAACCGCCGCTATCTCATGAAGCCGGGCGTCAAGCTGCCGAGTCCTTTCCCCGGCATGGAAGACAAAGTGGAGATGAATCCGGGTGTGTTGAACCCCGACATCGACAAGCCGGCGGGCCCCATCGATCCCGACGTGGCCGTGTTGGCTGTACAAAAAGCTGAGCGAGCCGATGGCCAGCCGTTGGCCGTCTACGCCAGCTACAGCCTCCATTATGTCGACCAGATGCCGCCTACGGATGTCTCCGCCGATTATTTCAGCGTCGTTGCCGAACGAGTGCAGGAGCTGACCGGCGGCTCGCGCCGGGATCCGCGCCAGCCTTTCGTCGCCATGCTCGCCAATGCCTGTTTCGGAGATATCAACAACATCGACGTGCGCACTCTTCTCCGGCAACCCTACCCCTATCACCAGGTAAACGCCGTCGGGGAGATCGTGGCGGAGGCGATCTACGCGACTTGGCGCGAGATCAAATATCGCAATTGGGTCCCCTTGGCCGTGCAGGAAACGACTCTTGACTTCGCGGTCCGTAAGCCCACCAGCGCCGAAATACAGCAGGCCAACGAGCTGCTCGCCAAGGCGCCGCAGGGACCCTTGAAGGCACTGCCAGAGATCTATGCCCGCGAGACGGTGCAGCTGGTGAAGTGGCCGGACCAATTCAAGACGCCGGTGCAAGCGTTCCGGATCGGCGATCTCGGACTGGCGGCCCTGCCGGGCGAGCCGTTTTGCCAGACGGGATTGGACATCAAGAAGAAGAGCCCCTTCAAGCCGACCATGCTGGTCGGCATGGCCAACGACTACGCCGGCTACCTCCCCACCGAAGAACAGCATGGGTTGGGCGGCTACGAAACTTGGCGGGCCAAATCCAGCTTCCTGGAAGTGAAGGCGGCCACCAAGATTGCCAACACGGCCCTCGAACTCTTGGCAAGCCTGGCCCGATAGGGTTTCGCGAGACACCACCTTGACTCTGGAATCAATGTGCCATGGATCCAACTCTGTTTGATGAATTGCAGCAGGAGTTGGTCGAGCGTGGCCCGGCCGCCGCGATCGATCGACTGTGCACGCGCCTGCGCGAACAGAAGGACTACGCCAGCTTGTTCTACGCCTTGCTTCTGAAAAAGCGCGTTGAACTGGGCGTCTCACCGGTGCCGACCGAGCCCGCGCAGGCGATGCCGGCGGCGCTCCAGGGTCCCTATGAGGAGGCGATCCGAGAGGCGGGACGCTTGGCGGGGCAACTCTACCTCGAGGCCGGCGATATTCCGCGCGCCTGGGCGTACTATCGCATGCTGGGCGAGCCCGAAGCGGTGACCCGAGCGCTGGAAACGGCGCGGCCAGCCGAGGGCGAGGAAGGTCAACAACTGATTGAGATCGCGTTTCACCAGGGAGCCCATCCACGGAAGGGATTTGATTGGATCGTCGAGCGCTATGGCATTTGCAGTGCCATCACCCTGGCCAGCGGGCAGGAATTCCCCGATGCGGCCGTCCGCACTTACTGTATCGGCCGGCTCGTGCAGGCGTTGCACGAACAACTGCGGGACCGCCTGACAGAGGAGATTGCGAGCCGCGAAGGAACGAGACCCGCGGCCCGCACCGTGGGCGCGCTCCTGGCCGGACGCGAGTGGCTTTTTGAGGATGAGTTCTATCACATCGATATCTCCCACCTAAGTTCGGTCGTGCAAATGAGCATCTTTTTGTCACCGGGAGAGGAGCTCAACCTGGCGCGTGATCTGTGCGCCTATGGCCAACGCCTGTCGCCCCGCTTCCAGTATCCCGGTAACCCGCCTTTCGAGGAGCAGTACCGCGATTATGGCGTCTATCTAGCGATCTTAGCGGGCGATGGAGTGGAAGAGGGACTCGCGCACTTCCGGACCAAGGCAGCAAACGCCGATCCGGAAACGATCGGCACCTACCCGGCCGAAGTGCTGGTCAATTTACTGCTACGTCTGGAGCGTCCAGCCGAGGCGTTGGCCATGGCGCGGCGGTTCCTGGCACGCGTCGTCGATAGCCAGCGGCTGGCGTGCCCGAGCAT
>JBGQLF010000681.1:0-6183 GCA_041499985.1 Gemmataceae bacterium | reverse complement strand
CCCGTTCCAGGGGTCTGAGGATCGCCCCGCCGGCCCGGTGACGTTGCGTGAATCCGAGCAGGGCTCGCGGGCGAAGTACCGGGCATTGGTCGAACGGCTCGATCAGGGAGTGGGAAAAGTCCTCCGCGAGCTGGAAGACTCGGGCGTGGTGAACCGGACGCTGGTGATCTTCGCGAGCGACAACGGCGGGGCCCAGTACGCGCGGAACGCACCGTTCTCCGGCGCCAAAGGTGGACTTTTTGAAGGGGGCATTCGCGTACCTTGCATCGCCCGCTGGCCGGGCGTGCTACCGGCGGGGATGCAAAGCGATTTGGCTGCGATGACCATGGATTTGACCGCCTCGGTGGTCCGCGCTGCCGGAGCCGCGGCACCGCAAGACCGACCCTTCGACGGCATCGACGTCTTGCGGGCTCTGGAGACCATGCAGCCGGCGCCAGCACGGGTCCTGTTCTGGCGAGCCCGGCGGGCCGAGCGGACCTGGTGGGCCGTGCGCGACGGGGCACTCAAGTTCATCGCCCTGCGCGACGGCGAGCGTACGCAGGAATACCTGTTCGACCTGGCCCGTGACCAGCGAGAAACAGACAGCGTGCTGGTCCAGCGTCCGGAAGAGGTTCTCCGGTTGAAGAGCCTGCTGGCGGCGTGGGAGAAGGACGTGCGACCAGCACGCTAGGGACGCCCATCCCCGTCTGAGAAGCCGAGGATCAAAAACGAAATGGCAGGTCCGGTCCGAACCGTGTAGACTGCGGCTGGTTGACACAGAGCCCGCCGAGCGGCTCGCAGGCAACGAGGAGTACCCTCTGATGACACGCCAAGTTCGACCCCTGATGGCGTCCCTTTTTTGCTGGCTCGCGGCGGGAAGCATGGTGATCGCCGCCGATCCGCAAAAGCAGCCCAATATCGTGTTCCTCCTGGCCGACGACATCGGCTACGGTGATTTGAGTTGTTACGGCGCGAGCAGGGTGAAAACGCCGAACCTCGACAAGCTGGCCGCTGCGGGGATGCGGTTCACGGACACCCACGCGCCCTCGGCCGTCTGCACGCCAACCCGCTATGCCTTGATGACCGGCCAGTATGCCTGGCGGCACCCACCCGGCTCCCGCATTCTCACGGGCGTCGCGCCGCTCTGCATCAAGCCGGGGACCGTGACCGTGCCTTCTCTGCTTCAGCAGGCCGGCTATGCGACGGGCTGCGTCGGCAAGTGGCACCTGGGACTGGGCGAAACGCAAACCGATTACAATGGCGAGATCAAGCCCGGACCGCGCGAGGTCGGCTTCGACTACTCGTTCATCATCCCGGCCACCGGTGACCGCGTGCCGTGTGTCTATGTCGAGAATCAGCGTGTCGTCGGCCATGATCCGCAAGACCCCATCCGAGTCAGCTACGGTACCAAGATCGGCGACGAGCCCACAGGGGCCCAACACCCGGAATTGCTCACGCTTTAACATAGCCGCGGTCATGACAACACGATTGTCAACGGCATCGGCCGCATCGGCTACATGACGGGTGGCAAGGCCGCGCGCTGGCGGGACGAGGACATGGCCGATACCCTTACCCGCAAGGCGGTCGCGTTCATCGAGAAGAACAAGCAGAAGCCCTTCTTCCTCTATTTTGCCACGCACGATATCCACGTTCCTCGTGTGCCGCATCCCCGGTTCCGGGGCACCAGCCAGTGTGGGGTTCGCGGCGACACCATTCAGGAGCTGGACTGGAGTGTCGGCGAAGTGCTGGCCACGCTCGACCGGCTCGAGCTGGTGGAGAACACGCTGGTGATCTTCAGCAGCGACAACGGCGGCGTGATGGATGACGGCTACGCGGATGGCGCGGTTCCGGACGCGAACGGGCACCAGTGCAATGGTGTCCTGCGGGCCTTCAAGGGCACTCTGTACGAGGGCGGTACGCGCGAGCCGTTTATCGCCCGCTGGCCAGGGAAAGTACCGGCCGGCAAGACCTCCGGCGAAATCGTTTGCCTGGTGGATATGCTCGCTACCGTCGCCGCTCTCCTTGGTAGGGATCTGCCTACCGACGCCGGTCCGGATAGCTTCAATCAGCTACCGTCACTGCTGGCGGAGAAGCCCGAACGACCGTGTCGGGACCATGTCGTCCTCCACGGCGGTGGTGGTGGATTGGCGATCCGCAAAGGTCCGTGGAAGCTGCTCGGCGCGCCGGGCCAACCGGCCGGGAAGGGCCCAACCGCAGTGGAGTTGTACAACCTCGCCACCAACCTCGGGGAGAGCCAGAACCGCGCGGCCCAGGAGCCGGACAAGGTGAAGGAACTCGTTGCTCTCCTGAGACAAATACGAGAGGATGGCCGCAGTCGGCCGCGTGAGCGTTAGCCCGGTCAGGCGCAATAACAGACCAAGACGGAACGAAACTTTCTTTTCTGGAAAGCGTTCGTATAGAGAACAGCGCCGCCACTAAATGTGCGGTGACCATGACAAACAATAGCGGCGCGCGGTCGGTCGAAACCGTCCCCGTAGAGAAAGTGGTGACAACCGTGAGCGTAGCCAAGTTGAAATTCGGCAGCATACTCTGGCTGCTGGCCAGCCTCGCCGGCATCGGCGTTCTCAGCCGGTGGGTCCTTGCCGGGGAGCAACCAACGATAGACGACGGTTTGCTCTCGGCTCGCGTGGACCAGCGCGTGCAGGCGTGGCAACCGACCCGCGCGGAGCGGCGCCTGGACGAGATCGGCTGGGCGCAGGACATCCGGGACGCTCTCCACCTGGCCAAGGAGCACCAGAGACCCATCTTCTTGTTCACCTACAGCGGGTCCGCGAATCGGGAGCACGCGATGGCTCTCCAGCGCTGCTGAGGGGGTGCTGCTGCCATGAGAGCGAGTTCGCTCTCCAATGCCAAGGTTATCGACCTGCTCAATCATCATTTCATTTCAGTCCATGCGGACGGCGTGTACTACAAGCACAATGAGAGCGTGTCGCCGGAAGAGAAAGCAGCCTACCAGCGCGTCCTGCAAGCGTTGCATCGGGTCAATCAGGAGAACCGGGAGTCGGGTAAACCGCAACTCTCCGTCGGCTCGGTTCACGCCTATGTCCTGACTGCCGACGGTAAACCCTTTGACTCTCTCCACGTCGCGGAGGCCAAACCGGAGCGCGTGACCGCGATGCTAGAGCGCGCTGTGCAAACGCTGAAGGTGCCGGAGGGCAAGCCAGTGGTGGCAGCGGTGCCGCAGTCGGTGGCTCCCAAAGCAGAGGCTGATTCGCTGGTTCTTCATCTGACCGCCCGGTACCTGGTTCCCAGAAGCCAGCCCAACGCCCGTAAGGGCCTAGACGACGAGTACGTCCCTGCGGAGCCGCGGCTGGGCACCACCGGGTCGGGCGGGTGGGCTGCCTTGCCCTCCGAAGATTGGATAGAACTGAAGCGGCCAGAGTGGCTGAAACTCCTGCCGACTAGCAGGGTCCAGGTGGGAAGTTCGTGGGACCTGGATAAGGAAGTAGCGGCCCAGCTGCTGTCGCGCTTTTATCCCACGACCGAGAACAACGACCTCGCCACAAACCGAATCGATCGGCAGTCGCTCCAGGCGACCGTCCTGTCTATCAAGGACGGCGTGATACGGGCTCGCCTCGATGGCAGCCTCAAGATGAAGCACACGTTTTATCCGGGCCGGCAGGACGAGAATTTCGTGGACGCGACGATCGTGGGTTATTTCGATTTCGAGCCAGGGAAGCCGCGCATCCACACCTTGCAGCTGATCACGGACAAGGCCAGCTATGGCAGCGCGTCCAAGAGGTTCGGCGTAGTCCTGCGTTCGATGCCGGCGAATCCCAGTTAAGGGCCTTGCAGGCACACTGACCGGTGAGGAGATGACGTATGAGCCGCCTCTGGAACCCATCGCATCCATTCCGCGTGGTATCCGTTTGGGCCATCGTGTTCCTGAATGTCGTGACACCAGCGGACGCTCGGGCTCAGGTTTTGGCTCCAATCGAGGTCGAGGGGCAGCCGCTGGCAGCAAATGTCCAGCGCCTCGTTCAGGCCCTCGACTATCTGGGGGCACCACTGCCGCGGGCTACGACCACCGCATTGCAGGCGGCTGCCGAAGCCCGCAATGTTCCGAATATGCAACAACTACTCGATCCCGACGTTCTCTTACTGGCGACCTTGAGCGCGGAGGGCCGCATTCAAGTCCGTCGCGGCCCAGGCAAGGCCACGCTCCAACAAGGAGGCTTCACGCCGATTCTCGTCAAGGTGATCAACGAGAGTACCGTAACGAAGGCCCTCCGACTCACGAGCCCGCAAGCCGGACCCGTGTACGCGGGTGTGGCCAAGTTGTCGATGACCCGGCAAGACCAGTTGCATTTATTGGACAATCAGAATCTGCAAAGGGACAAGGACCGCTTCCTGGACCTGGAACTGTTCGCCAGCCAGCCGATGACAGCGAACCTGAGTGGGCTGAAAGTGGAATACGCGCTGGCCCTGGTTTATAGCAGTGAAGCGGGCCGGCGCGAGGCGACGATCGGCCTGGATGTCGGCCAGAGTGGTACCGATCCTGGTTCCCGCGGCGCGATTCCCATCGTCTTCGACATCCGTCCGGCGATTCCGGTCAAGCTCTCCATCAAGGACCACGACGGCACGCCCACGACCGCACGCTTGACGTTCCGCGATGCGTCGGGCCATGTCTACCCTTCCCAGGCAAAGCGCCTGGCTCCCGATCTCTTCTTCCAGCAGCAGATCTACCGCCGGGATGGGGATTCGGTCTTGCTACCGCCCGGGACGATTACCATGTACTACAGCCGGGGACCCGAGTATCGCTTGCTCAAGCGTGAGGTCACCGTCCCGGCTCAGGGCGAGGCGACTCTTGCCATCCGGCTCGAGCGGTGGATCAATCCGGCCGCTTTCGGGTTCTATAGCGGCGACCACCACATCCATGCGGCGGGTTGTGCCCATTACACGAGTCCCACCGAAGGCATCCTGGGCTTGGAGGTCTTCCGCCAGGTGCAAGGGGAGGGCTTGAACGTCGGCTGCATTCTGACCTGGGGCCCTTGTTACGATTTCCAGCACCGGTTTTTCAAGCCGGCCGTGGACCCGGTGAGCGAACCCTTCACCGTCATCAAGTACGACGTGGAAGTCAGCGGCTTCGGCTCTCAGGCCCTGGGGCATGTTTGCTTGTTAAACCTCAAGGACCAGGCCTACCCAGGTTCGGAGGGAATCAAAGGCTGGCCCACCTGGACCACGCCGGTGTTGCGCTGGGCCAAGAAGCAAGGCGCGTTCACCGGCTACGCCCACTCGGCCAGTGGTCTGGAGATCAATCCGTCGGCCGCCGCCAAACGCCTCCTGGCCGAACTGGACCGCGACGGGGATGGCAAGGTCAGCCGCGAGGAAGCCACTCGCGGCCTGCTACCCGAGGAGTTCGCGGTAATCGATGCCGACAAGAATTCCGCTCTTACCGAGGCTGAACTGCTCGCCAGCCTCAACCGCGTGGCCGAACGCTTGCCCAACCTGGCTATCCCGGAGCTGAATAGCGTCGGAGCCCAGGAGATATTCGTCACGGCTGCCCAGGGTCTGTGCGACTTCATCAGCGCCATGGATACGGCTCGGATAGCGGAGTGGAATTGTTGGTATCATCTTCTGAACTGCGGCTTCCCCCTGAAGGTCGCGGGGGAAACGGACTTCCCCTGCATGAGCGGGACCCGACTCGGCCAGGGGCGCACCTACGTGCAGCTCGGCCCCGTCGACCGGATCGATTTTGCAGCCTGGTGCGCAGGCCTGGCTCAGGGACGCTCCTACGTCTCCGATGGCTACGCCCACGCCCTGGAATTCATCGTGGATGGCAAAACCTCCGGCGACCAGGTGTCCCTGGAACAACCGGGAACGGTCCACATCAAGGCCAAGGTGGCATTCACGCCCGAGACGCCCGTGGGATTGGCATATGGCGTGGAGGTACTGCCCAGCAACAGCCGCTGGATCGGCGATACGGTCAACCTGCGCGCTCCCCGGCGACCGGATGAGACGCGGGCTTCCGGAGGTACCCGCCGCGTCGAGATCGTCGTCAACAGCAAGGTGGTGGCCTTTCACGACGTCCCGGCAGATGGCCAAGTGCATGAGATAAGCTCCACCGTGAAGATCGAACGCAGCAGCTGGGTGGCGCTGCGGCACTTCCCGCAATTGCACACCAATCCGGTGAACGTGATCATCGCCGGCCAGCCGATTCGCGCCTCGCGCCAGAGCGCGTTG
>JBGQLF010000680.1:0-6184 GCA_041499985.1 Gemmataceae bacterium | reverse complement strand
GTGGTCCGCGACCTGTTGGCCCGCCCGGCGTATGGGGAACGCTGGGCACGACACTGGCTGGATCTGGTCCGCTACGCCGAGACCAACGGCTACGAACGGGATGCCACCAAGCCATCCGTCTGGCGTTACCGTGATTACGTGATTCGCGCGTTCAACGACGACAAACCGTTCGATCGGTTCATCCTGGAACAGCTCGCTGGCGATGAGTTGCCCGACAGCAGCGCCGACACGCTAGTTGCGACCGGCTATTATCGGCTCGGACCGTGGGATGACGAGCCGGCCAATCCGCAAGAGGATCGCTTCGACCAGCTGGATGATCTCGTGCACACCACTTCGCAGGTGTTTCTCGGCCTGACACTAGCCTGTGCACGTTGTCACAACCACAAGTTCGAGCCGCTGACCATGCACGACTACTACCGCATGGTAGCGATCTTCGCCCCCCTCGAGCGACCGGTCAAGGGTCGCGCCGAGCGCGATCTGCCCATCGGCACCCGCAGCGCTCTTCAGGCACAGACGGAACGGGATCAGCTCCGCCGCACGGCGCTGCGTTATCGCTTGGCGGCGTTTGCTTATCCGCCCACCTCGTGGGGTCAGGTTCTCTTCCTGACCGATCCGCGCCAGCCGAGCGCGGCGACTCGGGAGAAGCTAGGCCAACTGGTCGCATCCGGTCCCGATCTGCCGCGCGGCTACTTCTTGCACGAACCCTCGCCCGAGCCGCCCCGAACCCACTTGTTGCTGCGCGGTCAGGCGTCGCGTCCGGGACCCGAGGTCGGTCCGGGAGTGCCGGCCGTGCTGGTCGCCACGCAGCCCGCGTTCCCGCCACCAGGGTCCTTGACCAGCCGGCGCCGCCTCACGCTCGCGCGCTGGCTGGCCAGCGCGGACAATCCATTGACCGCGCGCGTGCTGGTCAATCGCGTCTGGCAGTTCCATTTTGGCGCGGGCCTGGTACGAACCCCCAGCGACTTCGGCACGATGGGCGAACCACCCACGCACCCGGAGTTGCTCGATTGGTTGGCCGACTGGTTCATCCAGGAGGGTTGGTCTCTCAAGAAGCTCCACGCCTTGATCCTGGCGAGCAATACCTATCGCATGAGCAAGCGCGGCCATCCGGAGTACGCGGCCCAAGATCCCGAGAACCGATTGCTCTGGCGCGTCCCCTATCGCCGGTTGGAAGTCGAGGCGATTCGCGATTCCATGCTCGCCGCCAGTGGGCAACTGAACTCCACAATGTATGGTCCGAGCATGTATCCCCAGGTGCCCAAAGGAGCCCTGGAGGGGCACAGTGACCCGGATAAGATCTGGAGGCCTTTTGCGGAGCGGGAAGCCTCGCGGCGCACCATTTACGCCTTTATCAAGCGCTCGCTGATCGTTCCGTTCTTCGAAGTGCTCGACTTCTGCGACACCGCGCGTTCCTCCGCGCAGCGCAATGTGACGAGCATCGCTCCCCAGGCGCTGAGCTTGCTCAATGGTGACTTTACCAATCGGCAAGCCCGGCACCTGGCCAACCGGCTGACGCGCGAAGTTGGTGCCGCGCCCGAGCAGCAGATTGAACGCGCTTACGTCCTGGCCCTGTGCCGCCTGCCGACCGCCGCCGAACAGACGGCGCTGCGGCAGTTTCTGGAACAGGAGACCAACCACCTCGTGCGCGAAGCCGGCGCCAACGGCCCAGCGCGCGGTGAAACCGAAGCACGCCAGAAGGCGCTGGAACAGCTGTGCCGCGTGATCTTGAATTTGAATGAGTTCGTCTATCCTGATTAATCACGAGGGCGGGCCATGATGACCTCCGCTGCCTGGTCCCGGTATTCGCCCAACCAGACTCCTTGCGGTCGAACGCGCCGCGAATTTCTCTGGGAAGTCGGCGGCGGCTTCGCGGGCCTGGCCTTGCTCGATTTGCTGGCGCGCGATGGATTCTGGAAGGGCGCCGTGGCGGCTGCGGAACCAGGGCCTGCCCAGGCTGCTTCGTACCTGCTCGCCCCCAAGGAGCCGCACTTTCCCGCCAAGGCGAAGCATGTCGTGTTCCTGTTCATGAACGGCGGCCCCAGTCATGTCGATACCTTCGACTTCAAACCGGCCCTCACCAAGTTCCAGGGCACGCCTTACCAAGGCGACTTGCAGGTAGGCTCCAATGGCCGGCCCATCGGCTTGCTGATGCCGTCGCCATTCCCGTTCCGGCGCAGAGGCCGCAGCGGTCTGGAGATCAGTAGTCTCTACCCCCACGTTTCCCGCTTCGCCGACGACCTGTGCGTGCTGCGCGGCCTGTACACCGACACGGCGGCCCACGCTTCGGGCTGTCTGCAACTGAACACCGGCAGCGTCCTGATCGGCAAGCCGAGTTTGGGTTCCTGGCTGAGCTACGGCCTGGGCAGCTTAAACGACAACTTACCCAGTTTCGTGGTGATGACCGATCCACGCGGCGGCCCCATTAGTGGAGCGTCGAACTGGACCGGGGGCTATATGCCCGCGGCTTACCAGGGCACGCTCTTTCGCGGTCGGGGCAGCCCGCTCCTGGACCTGGCCACTCCGCCCGGCACCAGCGAGCGGACGCAGCGGCAGGCGCTCGACTTGCTCCAGCAACTCAATCAGCAACACCAGAGCGCCCGGCCCGGCGAGTCCGAGCTGGCGGCGCGGATCCAATCCTATGAGCTGGCCTATCGTATGCAGACCAGCGCCGCCGAAGTCGTGAACCTGGACCGCGAGGACGAAAGGACCCGGGAGCTGTACGGCCTGAACGACCAACGCACGCAGGACTTCGGCCGCAAGTGCCTCCTCACGCGCCGGCTGCTGGAGAAAGGCGTGCGTTTCATTCAATTGTATTCGGGAGGCGGACATATCGAGGATACCTGGGACGGCCACACCAACTGCGTGGCCAACCATCTGCTGCATGCCGGGGAAACCGATCAGCCGATCGCCGCCTTGCTGACGGATCTCAAGCGGATGGGACTGTGGGAGGAAACCTTGGTGATCTGGGGCGGCGAGTTTGGCCGCACCCCAACCAGCGAGGGCATTGGCAAGCTGGGCCGGGATCACAACCCCTTCGGCTTCAGCATGTGGCTCGCCGGAGCAGGCGTGAAGGGCGGCCAGGCGATCGGCGCCACCGACGAGCTGGGCTTCAAAGCGGTCGAAGAGACTTGCCACATCTCCGATTTGCACGCCACGATTCTGCACCTGCTGGGCTTCGATCACAAGCGGTTGACGTACTTTTATCAGGGGTTGGATCAACGGCTGACGGGCTTTCGGGGGAAGGTGGTGGAAAAAGTGCTGGGATAGGGGGAAAGCGCGCCGGGCGCGTCAGACAGACCTTCGGCGGTATAATACTTCTTGACCGGCAAGGGGATTCGACCTGAGGAACTCGAGGGAAAGGCAGCGATCGCATGAGCCAAGCCACATCCGTGGGCACACCGCCTCCCGGGCGGTGCCTTCGGCTTTCCGGTATCGACTGGCGTACCTACACGCGCCTGCTTCGAATCTTTGCCGAACGGCCGGGCATTCGCCTCACCTATGACCGGGGAGAATTGGAAATCATGTCACCCCGTCTGGAACATGACGACGACGTCTGGTTCCTGGGCCTCCTGGTTATTGTGTTGACCGAGGAGCTCGGGCTGCCGCTGAAGCTGGGCGGTTCTACCACCTTGCGGCGGCAGTTGCGCCGGCGCGGTATTGAGGCCGATGCCTGTTTCTGGATTGCCAATGCCCACCGCATGGCGGGTCGCCGCCGGCTCGACCTGCGCATCGACCCGCCTCCCGACCTCGCCCTCGAAGTCGATGTCACCCACAGCTCCCTCGATCGGCTGGCCATTTACGCCGCCCTGCGTGTTCCCGAGGTCTGGCGCCTGGAGGGCGATACGCTGACCTTTTATATCCTCCAACCGGACGGGAGTTATCGGACCAGCGCCACGAGCCAGTCGTTTCCGCAGCTCACCCCGGCCGACCTGCTCGGCTACCTGCAACAGGCCCGCCAGGCCGCCGATGAGAACGTGGTCGTGCGGCAGTTCCGCGAATGGCTCCGGCGGGGCGGTGCCGGAGGTCCTCCGCCTGGACCGACTTCATGATCCTTGGGGAAGAGCGGTGTCCGTTCGATCCGACACGCCAGCGTATACCAAGACAGACCTCGCACTGCTTCTCCCGTTGCCGCGCTTCTCCCTTGGCTCTCCGGAGATCCTGGCCGCTCCAGAAAAATGAACGGACACCGGATTCTCTCTTCAAGCGCAACCGTGCTACAATGATGCAAGATGCTTGTTAGTCCCGACGTCTTGAAACCCTACGCGGTCTCTAAGTCTTCTTGTACGAGGAGGAGGAGGTTTGTCATGATCAGGATCCGCTTCGCCACGGACCGGGATCGCATCCAGGGCAATTACCTGCTGGCAACGAGCGGGACTGTCCGGCGCCTCCGCGGCCAGATCTTTGAAATCACGAAGCGCGCGCAGGAACTCCTGGATGAACATCAGATTCCTTACACGATTCTTCCCATTCCTGAGCCGACCGGCTCGGATCAAGAGGTACGAAATCCTCTTACCGTTGACCTATAACGATGGCACCTTGATCGAGCCCGACAAGTTTGACCAGACCGCCGAGGAGTTGTGCGAACGCTTCGGCAGCATCACGCAGGACACCGTTCGGATTACTGGCAGCTGGAAGTACGGCGGTACCCGGTACCGCGACGAGTTGCTGCGCCTCCGCGTTGACACCGACGACCCGGCCGCGATCGCTTTCCTCCGTGAGCACAAGGAACGCTGGAAAGAGCGCTTCCAGCAAATCGACATCTGGATCACTGGCCACGACATCGACATCATTTGACCCCATGCCCCGGATGCGGGATCCCAGACCGATCCCCGAGTAAGGACTTCTGGCAACGGCCGTCCTGTAATTTAGACCAATAGGTGCACATTTAGGTTTCTATAGGGGACGGTTTTTGGCATAACTTTTTCGACCTGAAGTGTTTCCGTAAACTGTACCCGATTCCCCACCGCCGCTGATTCGGCGGTAGCCGACGCGCTTGCAGGCGCTCTCGCAACCACCCACCCTTTCGGGTATACTTGCAGCATGAACAAGACCGCCAACGGCACACTCTTGGACCGCATCCTCGAACCCGTGAGTTCGTCGCTGAACGAAGAAGCGGCCCGCAAGCTGATCGGGCTGAAGGCTGACCGCAGGACCCAGGCGCGCGTTGCCAAGTTGGCCGAAAAGTGCAACGACGGAGACCTGACGCCCCAGGAGCGCCGCGAGTACGAAAGGTACGTGATGGCCGGCCACTTGGTCGCCATCCTCCAGGCGAAGGCGCGCCTTCTTCTGGCCCGCCGCAACCAACGCGTATGAAGGCGTCCACCCGCGCGCTGGTCCGCGCACGCGCCGGGCAGCGCTGCGAGTATTGCCGCTTGGACGAACGCGATCTTCCGCTGTATCCCTTCCACATCGAGCACATCGTTTCCAAGAAGCACCACGGCAGCGACGATCCCCGGAACCTGGCGTGGTCATGCCATGAGTGCAATCTGGCCAAATCGAGCAATCTGAGCGGCCTAGACTGTGTGACGGGCCGCGTGGTCGTGCTCTTCAATCCGCGGCAGCAACGCTGGAAGCGACATTTCAGGTGGGAAGGCGCGCGGCTCGTGGGCCTGACCGCTTGCGGCCGGGCGACCATTGACGTACTCAACATCAACGAGCCGGAGCGCATCGATCTTCGCGAGCTGCTGGTCCTCGCTGGCCTGTTTCCGCCCGCTTGATGTCCCTGGCCCGAAAACGTACGACAGCGAGGCCATCGCGCACCTGAACTGGCGGTTCTGATGCGGTCACGCAAGTGGAAGAAAAAGAAAAATGGGGAATTCATCTTTTCCACGTGGCTCGAGAACAAGGCGGCGGCGGAGAGCCTGGGCCGCTCCCGCCGCCGGCATCCGCATCGGTTCGCCGCGTCGGTGCCCGTGCGGTCACGGCTTCTCCGGCAGCGGCGTGGCGTCGTAGATCGTCACTGTGCCGCCCTCCGTGCCGCTTGCCAGGCGGTGGCCGTCGGGGCTGAAGGCTACGCCGGCTCCACCGCCCGGGACGGTGAGCAGTTCCAGGCCGGTCTCGGCGTCCCACACCTTGACGGCTCTGTCGGCCGAAGCGGTAGCCAGACGCTTGCCGTCCGGACTGTAGGCCACGTTTTCCACCCGATCGGCGTGCCCCTTGAGCGACAGCAGCTCCCGACCCGTCT
>JBGQLF010000679.1:0-6184 GCA_041499985.1 Gemmataceae bacterium | reverse complement strand
GAAGAGACTATCTTCCGAGGGGTCATCACCCACAGCAAGCTCACAGCGTTCCCAGTAGACAGGCCCAGCCAGGGACACACAGGGCGAGCAAACCAGGTAGAGATTTCCGGGGCGCTGATCGGAGAACAAGCGGATTTCCAAGGTAGCCAGCGCCGCGGTATAGGACCAGAGTTGGGCCTTGGCGCCGCGCCATTTCTGAAGGACTTCATTGAGCTGCCGAAGTTTTTTTTCCCGTTCTGTTGCCATGGACTCGGCCTCGCTAAAAGGGCGATGGCACCGGGTTGCCATTGCGGTAGAAAGTGGTCATCTGGTGTACCCTTGCCAAATCCCGCTTCGCGCTGTCTGGCGAAGAGCGTACACTATCGGTGGAAGACGTGGAACGGACTGGGACTCCTGATGGCAGTCGAGCAGCAACCCCCTGACGTACTGGCTATGGTCCTTGCCGATGATATTCATCGCGACACGGACACGGGCAAATTCTTCATTCTGGGCACGTACGCGACCATCACCGCGCCGGCGTTTCCTTGGACGCAGCCGGCTCTGATCGTTTATCTTGCCTTTACCGACGGCCGCGGCCAAACCCCTTTGAGCATACGCTTAGTGGATGTAGAAGAGGCGCGGCCCCCCGTCTTCGAGAGCAACGCCCTGCTCAACTTCTCCGATCCGCTCGCCGTCATCGAGATGGCTTTTTACCAGCCTGAAGTTATCTTTCCCCAACTGGGTGAGTATCGGCTCCAGCTCTTTGGGGCTGGACAATTCTTGCGTGAGCGTCGCCTGTTCGTTCTGTTCGCGCCGACCAACGGCCGTCCTACATGAGAGACTTATCATGACTCCCAGCCCCAAACCAGTCGTCATCATTTCTGGGCCGCCAACCAAACCCGTTGCCGTCACCCTCGCTTGTGTGCCCTTGGAGTTGGCCCGAAAGTACGCCAGCTCAAAGCCGCTTCGTCGGCCGCCTCTGCCAAAACAGAGCTGACCTCCCCTACGGGTCCGACTAACCAGGCATTCCAGGCAGGTTTGGAAACCTGCCCCACGTATCCCGGTTGCCAAATTCCGTACCGCGATTCGGCCGACTTTCGAGTGCAGCCAGAACCTACGCCGTCCGATACTTTCAGTAACTCGCTGTGCGCCTTGCCTGTTGACGCACCCCGATCCCCGCATCCTCCGCGCAGCTGCGAGCCAGGCGCCCGCCCCCGCTCTGACGAACCAACGCCGCACCGTTTGCCGGCAAGATGCTCCGGCCCGAGACCCGGGCTGGCCTTGCACCAACCTTCGAGGATGCCCATGAGTCTTTCCCTCTCGCGGCGCGATCTGCTCAAAGGCATGGCTGCTCAGTGTCTGTTAGCTCTCCCCACAGCCACCGCCGAGGCGACGGAACGGCCCCACCTGCTCCACCGCCATCCCGCGGGCTGGGTGTCGGGAAGCATGACCGGCGCCCAGGCCCTGGTCGAAACCCTGCTGCAAGAAGGGACCGAATGCGTCTTCGGCATCCCGGGGGCGCAGGAAAATGAGATCTGGGACACCTTCAAGTCCAAGGGCCTCGCCTATCTGTTGGTCACCCACGAATTCTCCGCCGCCACTATGGCCGATGGCTATGCCCGCAGCACCGGCAGGCCGGGCGTCCTGTGCATCGTTCCAGGTCCAGGGGTTACCAACTCGCTCACGGGCATCGGCGAAGCCCTGCTGGACAGCATTCCGCTCGTGGCCATCGTGGGCGATGTTGCTCGGGGCGACAAGTATCGCCCCTTCCAGATCCACGAATTGCCACAAGCCGGCCTCTTGCGACAAGTCACGAAAGAAGTCTTGGAAGTTAGCCAGGCTTGTGAGATTCCCCAAACCGTGCGGCAGGCCTTTCACTTGGCCAAATGCGGCGAACCGGGCCCCGTCGCCGTAGTGATCCCGTACAACCTGCTCATCGAGTCCGCCAAGTATCACTCGCCGCCCCTGCCTCCCCCGGCTGTCCCGTTCGATGAAGCCGCGTTCACCTGTGCCTTGCAGACACTGGGCCAGCGCAAGCTGCACGTTGGCATCTACGCCGGGCTCGGTTGCATGGATTACGGCCCTTCCCTGGTCCGCGTGGCCGAGCTGCTCCAGGCGCCGGTGGCCACCAGTGTCTCCGGCAAAGGTGTGATTCCGGAGAACCATCCGTTGGCCGTCGGCTGGGGCTATGGACCCCAGGGGACTCGCACTGCGGAGGAGATCTTCAAGGGCGTCGATCTGGTCCTGGCGCTCGGGGTGCGCTATAGCGAGGTGTCCACGGGGTTTTATGCCATCCCGCGCCATCGCGTCATCCACGTCGATATCAATCCGAACAACCTCGGTCGCATCGTCAAGCCGGAGATCTGTGTCAACGCCGATGCCGGCCTATTCCTGGATCGTCTCCTGGAACAAGAAGCCTGTCTGCACCGACCTCCGGATGGCAAATTGGTGGCTCACATCCACCGGCTCAAGTGCGACGAGGCCAAGAAGAACGCGGAGATCTATGCCAAGTGCGGCGCCGATCCGATGGCGTTCCTGCTGGCGTTGCGGTGCTGTTCCGACGCCGATGCCTTGGTGTTCGTCGATGTCACGACCGCGGAGCACTGGGCGGCCGAGGTGTTCACCACCTGCATGCCTCGCACCTACTTCAACCCGACCAACAATCAGGCGATGGGCTGGTCGATCCCGGCGGCCCTAGGGGCCCAACGGGCGCATCCGGGCCGGCAGACGATCACAGTCACCGGCGATGGGTGCTTCTTGATGTCGGCCATGGAAATCTCTACCGCGGCGCGGGAATGCTTGCCTGTCAAGTTCTTCATTCTCGATGATCAGGCGTATCATCTGATGCAGGGGTTGCAGAAAGCGGCTTATCACCGGACCACGGCCACCATCCTGGCCCGGCTGGATTACGCGGCGCTGGCTCAGGGATTCGGCGTCGCCTACCAGGAGATCACCAACACCGCGGACCTCGAAGCCGGTATCCGCGGTGCGCTGTGCCAGCCCGGTCCGGTGCTGACGCGGGTCGTGACCGACTACCGCAAACGCCCGCTACGCTGGCTGGACGCCGCCCGCAAGCGATTCACCGACGAACTAACCACGGAGCAGAAGATCCGTTTCTTGACCCGCCTCGGGACGCGCGCGTTCGATCTCGCGCCCCAGAATGATTGAGCCAGGATGAAGCAGGGATCAGGGATCCGTACTCAGGACGGATCCCTGATCCCTGATCCCTATTCATGGCAACCACCCCGCTGCCCAAGTAAGATGAAGGCACCGCACGCGCACACCCGGGCGCGCGACGAGCGGCGATGGCGCATCCCGACGACCAGGTGGGCCGATGATTCGCTTCGAGTGCACCCGCTGCGACAAGCTTTGCAAGGTCCCCGAGGACCAGGTAGGCCAGCCGACCCGGTGTCCGGCCTGCGGGGAAGAGCAAATCGTACCGCGTCCCTGGAGGACACCCAAGCCGCGCAGGCCGTGGTGGATCCTGCCGCTCGTCCTCGGCCTGATCGGGACGGGAATCGTGGGCGTCTGGGCGACGCGGCCCGTCAGTCCCGAGCACATCCGCGCGCGTGTGGAGACCGAGTTGCACACGCTGTCCCGATACTGGAAAGGGACGACGTGGGAGACGTGCGACCCCGGCACAGGCGACTATCGGCTGAGCGCTTTCTATGACGGCGAGCACGGCATGTATACGTTTGAGGTCACGTGCTTGCCTGGGACCGGCCAGACGTACATTCGGGTCGACCCCCGTCCCCAGCCACCGCGCTGGTTGGCGCACGCCGTCTTCCTCCAGGGCCAGCAGGAATCGTTCGACTACCTGGGCAAGAGTGCGACGGAGCGAGACGAGCTGGAAGAACTGACTCGGGACCTGGCCGATGCCCTGCACCGTGCCTTGCGCTAATCCGGGAATGGCCAGCCGAAACCAAATCTCCAGGGACCGCGCTTCCAAATCTTAACAGAGCCCTGTTTACACAGTTAACAAATCGAAACAGATAACAGACGCTGACTTATGCGAAGTTGAGATAATTGCAAATCGTTCCGGCACCCCCCGAATGACTTCGCGCCCAAGGAAGCCTGCCGCGGTAGTGAGCGCCCACCTTGACCCCGTTGAAGTCCCCTCTCGCTAGCCTCGTTAACGCGCGCCATTTGGGTACACCCCGGTCTTGCCGACGCCTGCACAAACACCGGCGAACGGGCGAGTCCCACCCTTTTCCAAGGAGAGCTGGACCTGAGCATAAGGCTAAGAACGAGAAGAGCTTGGCTTGGTTTGGAGAGCGGATCTGGCGACGTTCGACGGCGCCAACTTTTGCTCCTGGTGCCCTGGTGCGGATCGAGTCCTCAAAGGCCTGTCGCGGAATGGCCAACCCCTCGTTTGGATCCCCAGGCGGAGCCAGTCGCTTGCCTCCGGCGGTGATAGCTTCTCGGGGGCTCTCCGCGACCGGTAGCGGGCGAGAACCAGATTCGGTGATTCTTCTCATAATCTCGCAATCGTGATAATTCTCCCGATGCTGGCATTTTTGTTGCATCTCGTTAATCCCTGGATTGCGCTCGGTCGTGCCATGGACCAAGGAAACGCCAGTGCTTCCCCTGGAAGGACCGTTGCCAACGCGTACTTCCGCCAGGAAGCATCCCGAGATGGACTCCACTCTCGCCAAGGTCCGGCGGCGGCTGTTCGACCCGTGCAATCTGATCTATTTAGGCCGGTTGCATTTGGAATGGCAAACCGCTGGACCCTGGGGTTGAACTTCCCGACGGTGCTGCCGGGGTAGTTGCGGCCTTGGTCCAGGAACGGATCGGTCAGACAGAACGAGGACTCTGCTTGGCACGGGGTTTCTCGGCTGGTGGCGCGGGTGTTCAGTCGGACGGGGCGCGCCAGCAGCGTGACGGATTGCAGGAATCGGATCCCGCGCACGTGCCGCCAGGTTTAACCCGGCGGCTCAGAGCGCGGCATCGGACGTTAAGCTTGCCGCTGATTGACCTCAGACGGTTGCACGGGAATTGTTGGGAGTTTGTCTCGCGGTGAGAGGCGAGGCTTTTGTCTCTACGCCCTTCTCGGGCTGGCTGGCCTTTCCTCCTTCCGACGGGCGGGGTTCCTCCAACAGGAGCCCCGGGAACTCCCCCACCAAGTGTCGATCGCCCAGCGAGCCGCTTGAGCCGGTGCCCCGTGGTCAGACGTAGATGATGTCCTTTTGCACTCGCGGACATCGTCTACGCGTTGCGCGGATCCAGACTCGGCCTCACAGTACCTTGGCCCAGTCGGCTCCTCGGATCTGCCGACGTGCTGTGTCCCCTCCGAATCGACAAGCAGGAGTTATCCCATGCTGTTCAGCCGTGGCTGGCGCCGTCTGTTCCAGCCTCCCACCAAAGCGACCAAACGGACTCTGCGTGACGCGAAAGTCTTGCGTCAACCACACCTCGAGCTGCTCGAAGACCGGGTCTTGCCCTCCATTCGGACGTGGACCGGCGCGAGCCTGGTGAGCCCGAACTGGCGCGATCCGGGGAACTGGGACCACGGTATCGTACCGGCCGCGGCCGATGTGCTGGTCTTCCAGCCAGGCGCCCAGCAGCTGACGAACGTGAACGACTTCCCCAGCGGGACCCGCTTTAGCCAGATCACCATCGATGGCAGCGGCTACGACATCTTCGGCGCACCGATCACTCTGGACCTCGGCATCCTTGCCGACAACGTTTCCGGCGCCAACACGTTCAACCCGGCCATCCTGTTGACGGGGACAGAGAACTTCACCGACTCCAACAGCAACACGACTCTCACGCTTACCGGACCCATCACCCTGGCCAGCGACAGCTCCTTGATCCTCGACGGCTCAGGGACAACTCAGCTTCAGGGCGTGATCGGTGGCGGCAATAACAACAGTGGGATCCTGAAGGAGGGCACGGGAACCGTCATCCTGGCGGCCAGCAACACCTACGCCGGCTTCACGACGATCGAGCAGGGCACGCTCGTGGTGACCGCCAATAACGCCCTGGGCACCCCGGCCGGGGGCACCGCGCTCACAGCCAGTAACACCGAGATCACGGCCGGGAGCAAGCTACTGTTGCAGGGCGGGGTCAACTACACTTCGCCCGAGATGGTGTGGCTCAACGGTGGTACGTTCTGCGGCGGCTCGGGCAGTAACGCCTTCGCCGGGCCGATCATGGTGAACGCCGCTGGCACGATTGCCACCAGCGCCGACGGCAGTTTGCT
>JBGQLF010000678.1:0-6207 GCA_041499985.1 Gemmataceae bacterium | reverse complement strand
CTGTAGGCCAGGCCGCCCTTCCGCAAAAGTTCGGTCCGTCCTTGCTCGAAGTAGATCAGATAGTTGGCGTGATGTAACAAGCCCATCCGGTCGGTCTCGGCGTAGCGGACCCGAATCGTGATTTCATCGCTGAGCATGGCTCCTCCCGATTTCAGCTTGCAGATCTCAGATTGCAGTCTGCTGTCCGTTCGATCTGCAAGCTGAGATCTGCGAGCTGAAATCACGGCTCAGTGGTACTCGTAGCCGATGCGAAACGTAATACGTCCATCCGGCAGACGGTGGATGTCCGTGATGTGCACGGGCAGTCCGCCGCCCAGCGGGGAGCGGCTCGACGGTGTGGTGTTGGGCGTGAACGCGCTGCCCGCTGAGCTGGGATACGGCACCGCACTGAGATGGACCGTTGGTCCCGCGGGCCCTTCAACACCGTGCGATTCCTCCAGAATCGGCCGATCGTTCACAACGCGCCAGATCAACAGTCCCTCACCCGGTAACTCGGCGTCGAAGCCTTGCTTGCGGCGATTCTCCAGAAGGAAGTACTCGCTCCCGTCAGGGCGGACGAGCACTTTGAAACACTCCTTGGACGAGTCCTCAATCGGAGAGAGGATCAACTTCTGCTTGACGGTGGGGTCCAGGATCGTGGGCTTAACCCAACCCAGCTTCTCCTTCGCCCAGGCACAGAAGTGCTGTGGCCGGCTACCCTCGAGCGGGTTGGACATGGCACACCAGACACCCAGCCCCTCGGAGCCGGGATTCTCCGGCCGGGCGGCCAGATCGGGCAGGCCCAGCACGCGGCCAAATTCCTTGACGAAGGCACTGAGCGGTGCCATCCGCGATCCGCCTTCGGCACCGAGCAGGTAGGGGACGCGTTTCATCTGATAGCTGACGCTCCCAGCGTGCGGATAGTAGACGGCGCCACGGTTGGTTGAGACACGCTCGCCAGCATAGAGGAACAAGAAGCCGTCGAAGTCCTTGAAGGCATCCTTGCCATCGCGGGCGGTGACCTTGTCCAGTGCCTCGACTAGCACTGCTGTCTTATTACTGGTGCCCGATCCCTGGATGTAATCACCCCGCTTCTTGCCCACTTCGACCCAGTCGAAGACTTTGCCTTCGAGCCGCAGGGCGCCATACGACTGCTCCTGATAGTATTCGTTCAGGCTGCCGTGAACCGGCTGGCCGGTCGTGTTGGTTTTCTGCTCGGAGCCACGCCGACTGAAGAAAGCTTCCTCCCACTCCTGCGCCGGCACCTTGGCGTTGTGCTTCACATCGGGAAACTCAATCGCAACGACAGCGACGCGGAACACAGGCTTCTTCCAGATGTCGGTTGGGGGCCCGTCGCCACCGGGACCACCACGGCCCCCGCGACCACCCGGACCGGTAGGACCGCCGCGACCGCCACGAGCACCACGGCCGCCCGCATCGCCGCGGTCCGCAACGAGCGTCGCCTTCAGCGTGATCTCCTGGCCGTCCCGGCGCACCACGAACGTCAACATGTCGCCCGGCCGCTTTTCCGTCAGGATGTCCGTCAGCCGTCCGGCCCGCGTGAAGTCGGCTCCCTCGAGCTTCAGGATGTGCTCGCCACTCTTGAGCCCGGCGGCCGCAGCAGGCGAGTCGGGCGCCACGCGCTCGACCCGCACTCCTTCGCCCTCCAGCGCTTCACCCAGCTCGGCGCCAAAGAAGACCCGTTGCGTGCCGATTTTCATCGGTCGACTCGTGGCGACGAGCGTTGCTGTTACGTCCACAGGCCGATCCGCGCGCAACAGTCCAAGTTTCACCGCTTCACCGGGGATGCGCGTCTTGAGCCATTCGCGAAACGCTTCCGGGGTCTTCACGACCTGTTCGCCGACGCGGGTGACCAGGTCTCCTCGCTTCACTCCTGCCCGGTCCGCGGGCGACTCGGGCTGCACTTCCTCGACGACGAGACGGCCCAAGCCATCGCGCTGAACCGACACGCCAAGGTAGCCAGTCTGCCCGGTCTGGCCAGGCGGGGTCCGGCTGACGCGCGTGGTGATAGCCTGATTGACGGTGCGATAGTCGGACAAAGCGGGCTTCAAGTCCTGTGCCGCGGCGAACAGGCACCAGCCCGCGAAGACGCAACCGAGGCCAAGCAGGTGACGAGAGGAGGTATGCGTCATGGGACTTCTCCCGGAGTCAGGGATCAGGGATCAGGGATCAGGACTCAGAACTCAGGACCATGATCTGATCCCTGATCCCTGCTTCTCACTGGTATTCATAACCGATGTGAAACGTAATCCGGCCGTCCGGCAGGCGGCAGATGTTGGTGATGTACACCGGCAGTCCGCCGCCGAGCTGTGAACGGCTCGACGGCGTCGTGTACGGCGTGAACGAGTCGTTGGCCGCGCTGGGATACGGCACGGCGTTGAGAAAGACACGCGGCCCGGAGGGTCCTTCGACGCCGTGGGACTCTTCCAGAATCGGCCGATCGCCAACCACACGCCAGATCAGCAGCCCTTCCGCCGGCAGGCTCTGGTCAAAGCCTTTCTTGTGGCGATTTTCCAGAAGTAGGTACTCGCTGCCGTCGGGGCGAAGGAGCACCTTGAAACACTCCTTGGGCGATTCCTCGATCGGAGAGAGGATCAGTTTCTGCTTGATACTCGGGTCGAGGATCGTCGGCTTGATCCAGCCCACCTTCTCTTTCGACCACGCGCAGAAATGCTGCGGCCGACCGTTGCCGACTTGGTTCGCCATGGCGCACCAGACTCCGACGCCTTCCATGCCGGGATTCTCGGGCCGAGCGTAGAGATCGGGCAGGCCGAGCATGTGGCCAAACTCGTGGCAGAAGACGCTGGTTGTCCCCATGCGGGAGCCGCCCTCGGGGCAGATGAAATAGGGCCAGCGTTTGCCATTGTGCGAGACGCTGGCGCGGTGCGGCCAATAGAGGCTGCCGCGCGGCGCCGGATATCGTTCGCCGGCATAGAGGAAGAAGACACCGTCAAAGTCCTTCAAGGCGTCCTTACCATCCCGGGCGAGCAGCTTGTCTAGCGCCTCCGTCAAGAGGGCCGAGCGAGTCCCGGTGGCGTACTCACCCCGATTCTTGCTTACCTCGACGTAGTCGAACGCCTTGCCTTCCACCTCCAAGCTGCCATAGGACTGCTCGAAGTAATAATCGTAGAGACTTCCGTAGACCGTCTGCCCCGTGGCGTTGGTCTTGAGGTAGGTCCCCTTGCTGAACATTGCTTCTTCCCAGGCTTTGGCCGAGATGTTGGGATTGTGTTTGGCGTCGGGATACTCAACGCAGATAATACCGAGGCGAAAACTTGGCTTGTGCCAATAGCCGCCGCGTCGTTCGAACCCCAGCGGACGCCGGTTGTCCTGTTGTTCGCCGCCGAGCCGCAATTTCAGCTCCACCGTTTTTTCGGCGAGGAGGAGCGTCAGGGTCACGGTGTCGTTCGCCTTCTTGTCGGCGAGGATCGCGTTCAGCTTGTCCGGACCGGATACGGCGATGTCATCGATGCGAAGGAGGACCTCGCCGACCTTGAGCTTGGCCCGCTCCGCGGGCGAGTCGGCGGCGACCTGCTGGATCGTCACCCCTTCCCCGTCCTTCACGGTCGCCACCTGCACGCCGAGGACGGCCCGCTGACGACCCACGGGCATCGGCCGGCTCCAGGGCTCCAGCACCGCCTTCACATCCAGCTGTTTGTTCTGCCGCGCCAAGAGCAGATGGACGACGTCGCCGGGAAACCTCGTTCGCAGCGAGTCGTGGAAGGCGTCCTCCTCGATTACGGTCTTGTCGTCGAGTGCCAACATCAGATCACCACGCTGGACACCGGCCCGTGCGGCGGGAGAGTTGGCAGCCACCTCGTCGATGGCTAGCCGTCCCTGAGGAGTGGGCGCGACGTGGACACCGAGGAACCCCAGGCGTGGCGTAGCCGTCACCCCGGCCTTGGTGAGGCTGGCGGTGATCGCCGTGTCGACCGTTCGATACGCGGAGAGGTCAGGCTCGGCGGCGACAAGGTTCCAGCCGAACAATAGGAGAAGAGCAAGGCCGAGGCTGAGGCGGTGCAAACGTGTCACGGGGAGAACTCCCTCTGGACTTCTGATCCACACTCCCCTCCGACTAGCCTGAATCGCGAGCGCGGGAAAGCGCTACCTCACTCGTGGTTTGGGCTAGACGAGGGTCTATCCATCAATGACCGCGTGACAGCGGCCCGGTACCCTGGGGACTGTCGCTCGGGACAACCTCTTGTACCAGATCGCAGACCTGAATTCCAGCCTCTGCGTGCATCGGATCGGCGTTCCCCGGACTCGGAGGGCATCGGACAACACGAGCCCGCACCGCGAGCGAGGAAAACATTCTTCGCCCAGGCTGCGGGCTCTTCGAGCTAGCTTCAGCACGGCTTTGTCACGGTAGCCGAAAAAGCAGATCGCCTTCCTGCTTCGCAGCATCCCACGGTGCGCCGCCGTCATCCTTCTGGTCACGGCCCACGCTATACAGCACCAGACCTCGCTCGCCACGCTTCATTCGCAGGGGCTGGCCATCGAACGGATCCAGGGGGATCCGCTCGAGGTACTCCGGCACCAAGTCGTCCAGCTTCTCTGGATAGGCGCGGCTCTTGGACCGGTAAGCGGTAGTCGCCAGCGCCAACCGGGCCAGTTGACGGGCGCTGTCTCCTTCGGCAGCGGCCGCCAGACACTTGCCGAGATGCGGTATGAGCAGGGCGGTTAACAGGCCCCGACGGTTCGTGCGCAGGGACTGGTCGAACGTTTGCCAATCCTGCTGCGCCTCAGAATAGGGGCGGGCCGCCATTTCTTGAAGTTCTCTCATGGTGCGGCGGTAGGCCGCCAGGTCGTCCGGCAAAAAGAACACCCGCCACGTGGCCGAGTTGAACACCCAGACAGGAGCTCCGTCAAAGGCCTGTTCGAATCCCTTTCTCCAATCCTTAGGCTTCTCGCCGGCGAGGATGGCAAAGGAGGACAAGCCGATCGCCGCCTCTTCCATGCGGCACGCACGCTGGAGATACTTGCGGTAGGAGACACTCCCCTCCAAAGGCAGCCGGGCCAGGTCTTCTGGGCGAGGCGTGGTCAGGGCCAGGGTATCTTCGAGAGCCTTGGTGCCAATCCGGTTCACGGCTATGGAGGTGAGGCACGAAATCAGGATCGGATCATTGATGTGACCGGCGATGCCGAAAATGGCCGCCACATCTTCCGCAGCGGCCTGGCCCTCCCCATCGCCGGCCCGGGTCAGCGCATCGAGAGCCAGGAGCTGGGCGGCGTGGCGGAACTGCTCCAGTTCGGGAAGAAGCATCTCGATCGTTTGGGCATAATTCCGTTCAAACCAGCAGCCTGGCATCGCCGCCGCTTTGCGCAGCAGCGCCAGTCCCCGTGCCTGGCTGCTCAGGTACTCCCGTAGGTCCTTGTCCTTGGGATCGAACTTGGAGGTGTCCAGTTCCATCCAGGCGGATGTTTTTTCTTTCCAGACCGGAGGCAGCTTCGCCAAGGGGGTAAGAGCCTCGAAGGCCTCCTCATAGATCAGTGCCGCATTCTCCCGATCGGGGATGTGGGGAGGGAGTAGCCCTAGCTCCATGGCTCCGGCTTCGGCACGGACGGAGGCCATTTGCACCCTCATCGCCACATCCAGGTTCGTGAAAGTGATGCTATCCAGGAGGACCAGTCCACCCAGCGCCAGGGCCAGCTTGCTGCGGGACCAGGCCTGTGCGGCGGATACCCCTCCGGGCTTGCTTGCTCGCAACCCACGCCTCAAGATCAGGACCGCGCCGATCGTGAACAAGACTGTCCAGGAGAGAGCGTAAGTGAACCAATCGGTCTCCTGAAAAGCCCCAAACTTGATCGCCGTGGCGACGTAGGTCGCACTGACCGCCAGGGTGGCCAGCACGGTCACCAGCAAAATCGGCACGACCCTTTGTCCCAGGCGCCGCGGCCAGTGTGCCGCACAGGCGGTGACCAGGGCGACGGCGAGCAGAGCCGCTGCCATGCCTTCCATCCAGATCAGCGCATATCCCATGCCACGCGCTCCTTGTAGCGAAAGATTTGGTCGGGAGACGGCTGGAGGTCCGGTACCGGCACCAGCCGCGAACATGCTTGCAGAAGTAGCGCCTGACGCAACGCTTCGCGCGCCCCCAACTCTGGGAACAGTGTGCGAATGCGAGCGGCAGTTCCTTCGAGGCGGTTGCGCTCCAGGCCGCCCCAGAAGTGCCAGTCCATATCGTTGGCCACGCTCATGGAGAAGTT
>JBGQLF010000677.1:0-6213 GCA_041499985.1 Gemmataceae bacterium | reverse complement strand
CGCCCTTGAACTGGTCAAGGGCCGTCCGACCGAATCGCGACTGCTCATCCGCCACTCGCTGAGGCTTGCCGAGCGGCTCGGCGATGTGCGTGGACGGGCCCAGTCCCTGCACCAGATGGCAACGGTAGAACTGGAACACGGCAGCCTGGTCGAAGCCCGCCGCCTCTTGCAGCGGGCGCGGGCCCTGCTTGAGGGTCTTGACTACCAGCAGGGGCTGGTCGATACCCTGTATCAGCTGGCGGTGGTGGAATGGCGCCAGGGCGAGGCGGAGGAAGCTCGCCGTTTGCTTCTGCGGTGCATCGAGATCGAGGAGTCTCTGGACAGTCCCTGGCCGCTGTCCAAGTCGCTTAGCGGGTTGGCTTACCTCGAAGGAACCCAGGAGAACTGGGCCGAGGCCTGTCGGCTGTTACAGCAGGCAGCCGGCTGCCTGGAACGGCTGGGTAACCAGAAGGAGCTGGCAGCTGTCCTACACGAGTGGGCCTACTCTGCGTACCAGGCCTACACCCCCGCCGAAGCGCGGCAGTTATGGGAACGAGCGATCGAGTTGCGACGCGAGCTGAAGGACCTTAGCGGGGAAGCCGTTGCGCTCGGCAACTTGGCGGCAATGGAAGCCACTGAGGCTGATTTCGACACCGCGGTTCGCCACGCACGCGAAGCGGTCACCCTACTTGCGCGTGCCGGGGACCGGCAGGTGGAAACGGCGCGCGAGAACCTCGGGGTGCTGGAAGGCCTCGCCGGTGGGAATGCTGCCGCCATCATGATCCGGACACTCCGCCGGGCAGAGCCCGGCACAGCCGCTCAGGAACTGGCGCAGGTCGATGCCGCCCTGGCCGCCGGACCCGTGGCGTTGACCGCCGCAGACGAAGTTCGGTTACTGGCTGCCCGGCTCTTCCTGTGCTTGTTGATGAAGGACACGCTCGGCTGCCGGGACGCTTGCCGCCGTGCGGTGGCGGCGCTGGCCCGCACGGCGGACCAAGAGCGCGGAACCTTGACTGAGTTGCTGGAAATCGTCGGCGTTTCGGCGTGGCTGCGCTCCTGGGCTGAGGCACAGGAGAAGTTTCAGTCCGGCGACCTCGAGGGCGGACTGGCTGTGCTGGAAGAAGCTCTGGCGACCGCCCGGCGGGAGGGCAACCTGCGCGATGTGGCGGAGGCTCTGACAGAAATCGAGCCGGTGCTACTGCGGCTGGGCCGCTACGAGGAGGCCGCGACGCGCCTGCGACTGGGCTTGGAAGAAGTGGCGAGCCTGCCGGAAGAAGGAGCACGGTTCGCCCTCCGCCGGGCCGTCGAGGAAGCGGAGTTTGCAGCCCAGGGCGCTCGGGAGTTGGACCGCCCGCTAGAGGAGGTCTTGGCCGAGGCTGGCGGGGACGCCGCGAAGGCCGAAGTTCTGCTCCGCCGGGCGACCGTCCTGGCCCTGCGCGATCCGGGCGAGTCGCTGGCGCTGGCCAACCGGGCGGCGGAGTACGCGCGACGATCGGGAGCGGCAAACACTGCGATTGAAACCTGCTACCTGAGAAGTATCCTGGCCGGCAACCGCGGCGACCGTGCCGAAGTCAGGGAACAGCTGCGGCAGGCGCGCACGCTGGCCGAGCAGGAGCACTTGCCGAACATGGTCACCGAGATAGACAGAAGGATGGTCCAGGTTGCCGATGGTTCTTCCCCGTGAAGGGAGACAAACATGCTCTTGACCCGGGATCGTTCCGTAAAGTACTTGCCTCTCGCTAAAATCGATGGGGTTTCGAAGTCCGCCCGCGAACGGCTCGAAGCGCTCGGCATTACCACGCTCGAGGAGTTGCGCGACCTTTGGACTTACGGCAATCGCCTGTTTCTGGTGGACTATCTGGGCGACTCGCCGATCCGGTTGACTTCGCTCGCTATCCCCCGAGGGCTGCGGCGAGAAGCCGCGGTCGCCGGGCCCGGAGGAAGCGTGAACCTTCAGGCGGCCGGAAGTACTCCGCCTCTGGTCCGACACCAGCGCGGCCTTGCCTTGACGACCGCCCAGCGGCGCCGAAAAGCCGTCACGCCCGAATCCCTCGCCAAGACGAAGAGACGCAGCGAAAAGGTGGTCTCCCTGGCCGACCGGTTCGCGCCCGCCCGAGATCAGGTGCAGCGCAGTACCTGCGTCGGCTTCGCTTCCGTTGCGTATCTGGAGTATCACCTTTACCAGGCGTCGCCCAAGTCCCCGCACCACTCCGAACAATTCGTCTACTGGGGTTGCAAGGAAAGCGATGGGAAACCGAACGACCCCGGAACGACCCTGGAGGCAGCACGCCGCGTCTTGCAGCACCGGGGGGCATGTCTGGCGAAGACCTGGCCTTATAAGCGCGACCCCATTGGCCCTACCGAGGGACAAGGCCCACCGAGGGAGGGAGCCGAGGACGAGGCCCGAAGCTTCACCTGGGCAGGCACCCAGGACCTCGCCGTCAACGATGTGTCCCCTCTGTGCAAGAGCATCGATCAGGAGAAGCCCTTTGTCCTGGGGGTGCTGACCTACGACTCCTGGGATTTCCCCGCGGTGCAGGCGACCGGGGAGATTCCCATGCCGCTGCCCGGATCGGAAGAGGACGGCGGCCATGCGGTATGTGTGGTTGGCTACGAGCTGCGCCCTGGAGTTCCAGGTGGAGGTGCCTTCATCTTCCGGAACTCATGGGGCAAAAGTTGGCCGCGGCAGGAAGGGCGGTTTGGCCCCGGGTACGGAACCCTGTTCTTCGACTACGTTCGCCTCTATGGTGTCGGCGCTTTTCACTAAAGCAGCGGTAGTACGGGAGGGGCGCACCGGCCCGCCCGCACTGTGGGTTCGACGCTCGCCTGTAGAAGCCTTTTTCAGCTTGGTCGCCTCTCATCCACGGCGAGCCCGCGCGGATGCTTGATAACTGGCTGGCGGCACGCGGCCACGAACTCTGGCGAAAGATAGCTTTCCGCGAGGCGAACGAGGTGATTCAGTTCGTCGCTCGAAGCACGCAAGGCCATACGCATGCCCTCAGGGTTCTTCACGGCGTGGTCATAGAACGCCTCGGCACTGGAGATGCCGTACGCGGATTCCAGCGTTTTTCGCGCCGTTTCCGGAAAAGACGGGATGTCTTCAAGCAGTTTCATCATCGCCCTCCATTCGGGACCGCGCCCGTTTCGTTGAGCACATTATATCCAACTCTCCGACCTGAACATCCTGTCGCGCTGGCGCTGGCGCACCTTCGCCATCTCGACCGCGAAGGTGCCTGTCACGCTCCCGAACTGGGCCAGGTCGCGCAGTAAGTTTGCGACTTTGGCGCTCCAGATCTCGTTCTTGCTGGGGAGGGAGTTGATGTTCGGGCAGGAGCCGCCGATCCAGGGCATCAAGCGTATCGTCCCGAACTCGATCCCCGGCCAGTTGTCCGGCCAGGCATCCACCAGGATGACTTAAACTGCGACTGATAAAGCGAGTGGTTCCTAGCTGGCGATGGCGGTTTTTGCATCCAGGGAACACCACAGCTCGAAATCGAACGGAGCGGTGAAAAAGGCATTGCTGTTGGCCAGGTACCAGTCGACGAGGCTATTGGCCTCGCGCGCCGAAATAATCGAAGAGCACCTGGCAAAGTTGCTCGCCATACAATTCCCAGTTCCTTCCGGAAGGGTAAGCCTTGAGGCCCGCAATCCAGTTGGCGTTCAACTCATGGACGACGCTGTCGATGCCGTAGCGTGCCAGCAGTCCCTCGGCGATGGTGGCGGGATTGTGAAACGACTCGCCCGTGCTACCTTCCGTGAACCAGGTGTGCTTGCGCAGCAGGCCCTCCAGAGTCTGCATGCGCGCCAGATAGCGCTTCAGGTCGGTCTTCTCGGGCCGGCTGATGTGCAGCAGGCCGCCATCGTCGTTGTGAAGGTCCATAGCCAGATCGGGGCGCTGGCCCTTCGCAATCATGGCCTCGATCCAGCTTTCCAGGGCATGGTTCTCCGGTGCCAGCTTCGGATCGGCTGGCTTGTCCCAGTTGCGGTTGAGGTCTACGCCTTGCAAGTTGAAGCGCGTTCGGCCGCGGCCCACGCCATCTTTGTTGGCCATCGGCAAGACGTACACGCAGTAACGCTCCAGGTAGCGCCGGGCCGCCTCATCATCCTTTAACAGCCGGCGAATCAACCCCTGGACGACCCAATTGCCGCCGGGCTCCCAGGCGTGCGCCCGCGCCCGGAGCAGCACCCGGAAGGGAGCCTCGGATTTCCCGACCCGGATGATCTCCAGATTGCGCCCCTCCACCGTCTTGCCGATCGTCGTGATCTGCACCTGAGGATGACCGCGGATCGACTCCAGGAGCTTGTCGAGATCCGAGAGGCGATACGGCTCCAGACGGGCCACGTACAACTCCGGGCCAGGCATCTCGAGGGTCAGTTGCAGCCGATGGCCGGCCAGGAGCTGGGTCCTGATGGCTTGCCACTCCCGGCCATTGGTCGAGATGAAGGAGATGGTCCGCCCCGTGGCCACGGACGCCTTCTTCCCGTTCCAGACATTCTCCAGGTTGTTCAACACGACCTTGAGCTTGGAGCCGGGCTTCGCCTGAAGCTGAAAATGCCAGTGTCCGTTGGCGCGGTTGGGCGAGGAGCGCTCCTGGTCGTAGACCAAGTAGACCTGGACGGCGCCCTCGGCGTCGATCTCCCAGTGGAGCGGCGAGGCGTTCTCGAAACCGGTGTAGATGAATTCAAGGCCCGTGTCCAGTTTATTGGCCGCCGGCGGCTGAGCCAAGGATCGGCTCAGAGACACGCAACTCAGCGTGGCAAGGATCGTCAGGTTCCAGATTCTCATGAAGTGGTCGTGGAAAGAACTAGGGGAGTCCAACAGATCCAGGAGTTAGCGCGATTTCAAATCGAAATCAGCTTTGTCGGTGCCTCCCGGGGGAACGTCGAAGGTGAGCGTGGTTTCTGTGTTGTACTTTCCGGGGACCTTGTCCTTGCGTCTCCTTAGCATCGGCGGTCCACCGTCTTGTTCGTCCGGCTTGGAATCACCGATCAAGGTCGTGATATAGATTCGGCACTTATGGACTACGGAACCGGGTGTGTCCTTGTCGATACCGACCGTGTAACGGCCGTCGGCGTCGGTAAAAGCTGCCGCGGTCGGCCCCGGAGCGATGTTTTCCTTGCTGGCCATGGGCACAAAGGTGATGGAGGCCTTGGCAAGAGGTTGGCCGTCCAGGGTGACTCTCCCCGATACTTGAGCGACCTGGTACGGTCTGCTGTTGCAGCCGATGAGTCCGAAAAGTAGCAAGGCAGGGATCCATCGCAGACGCATGATCGAAGTCCTTGGAATCAGACAAAAGGAGGAAGGAGGATGGATGACAAGAACGGCTTTCTTGATTCATGCTTCCTCTTTCGTTTTACGGCTGCACGGCCACTTCGCCGCCGGCGACCGTGGCCAGGTAGCCCAGATTAATTAAGTCGATGTTCGTGCTCAACGCGCGCACCGACCCATCGGCGAAGCCAAAGTTAATGACGCCGGCATGAAAGCTGGCAAAGGCCCGCTTGCACGGCTGGTTGCTGCTGGTGCCCGGCCATTGCGTGTTGTCCGAACAGCGGTCAAAATCCGGGATGAGGGCGCGCGACTGCGGCGGGTTATAGACATCGCCCATAATGTAGCCCGTGAACTCAAAGGCCCAGTAGGGGCCGCGACCCAGCGTCGTCCTCGTCGCGTATTCGCCGACCATGAGGGTGTTCGAGGTCCCGTCCTTAATGCTGGTGATCGATTCACGAGCCTGGTAATTACTGGGGTAGTTAAAATATCCAGCCGGGTAGGAAGGCGTCGGTCCTAACGGCGCGCCGGCGATTCCGGCCGTCGGATAGTTCAGGTCTCCGCCGGCGTGCAGCACACCCCGCCAACTCAACGGATATTGCAGGGCTCCGAAGGGATCGTCGAACCCGTTGGATTCGCCCGCCATGCCCGCCATGCCCTTGTACGAACTGGTGGCGTACTGGAGCGGCGGGTTGTAGTTCGCAGCGGGGCCACTGACTGGCGCCATGAGCTGACCGGCACGCGGGTCGGACGGGCAGTCATAGACCTTGACGACCGTCTGGCGGAGTTGCTGATTGTTGACGTGCTCGGTCGTGTGCTTCGGGTCGTACAGGTTGTAGAGGGTGCCCTGCTCCAGGAAGGGGAGGATCGAGATGCCCCACGACGGGCCGCCTTCCGTGTTGCAGCAGACGTTATTGGTCACGCCGCCGAGCGGGAAGGACTTGTAGACGTCGTGGTAGTTGTGCAGG
>JBGQLF010000676.1:0-6218 GCA_041499985.1 Gemmataceae bacterium | reverse complement strand
GTTCCGGGAGCCGTGGCAGTGGAAGCGACGGGTGGCGTCAGAACCTGGAGGAGCCACTGCGCGTCGAGGTCTGGGAAGCGTTGTTGGTAGTCGCCGGGCTGGGGGTTCTCGCCCGCCTCGCGGCGGTACTCGGCCTCCAAGGGGATCAATTCGTGCAGCAGGGCAGACCGTTCCGCGGCGACCGCGTTGCCGAGATAGTCTTCGAGACGCGGCCGCTCGCTGGACTTCCAGGCAACCTCGAAGCGCTCGCATACGGCGTCCACCCGTTGCGCCAAGGCCAACGCAGGTGCATCGCTGTTGGAGGTCACGCTCACGGTTTCTCCTCCTCAGTCCAGAGCAGGCGAATCAGACGCAGCCGGCGCTCGACCGTGCTCCGGGCACAGCCGAGCTGGGCGGCGATCTCCTCGGTGGTGTGGCCTTCCATCTTCCGCAGTGCGATCGAGCGCAGCTCGTCGGTTGCCAGACGGCCGAGCAGTTGCTCCAATTCTTCAGCCACCTCCGCCGCAAACGCGGGCGTCGGCTCCCGGCCCACGATCTGCTCCAAAGCGGCCTCGGCCGTGGAAGAAGGAAGCGGACCGGGCAGGGCTGCTTCCTGGATCACTTCCCCGCCGCCCCGTTTCTGCCGGCGCTCATCGCGCAGCAGGTGGCAGGCTTTGCGTGCGGTCAGGGTGACGAGCAACCGCCAGAGATCCTCGCGATCGTCCAAACGCGGGAACCGGCCGTGCTCGGCGCCGCGGCAGAAGCTGGCAAAGGCGCTGAGGGCCACATCTTCCTCATCGGCGCCGCCCGTCGGTGCACCCCGCAGTCGCTGGCGAGCCAAGGCGACGAGTTGCTGGAAATAGCGTTCCCACAGCTGCTGGGCCGCGGCCGCATCGCCGGCCTGGAGTTGGCCGAGCCAGCCGCTCACGGATCCCGCTTGGGACGCCATCGCCATCTCCCGGATAGGGACTTTCAGGAGAGACATACCGACCGGAGTGTAAAGCCTCGGGCGGCGATCTGCAAAAAAAATCCGAACCGGGTGAAGAGCCGGGCGACGATACGGGCATAGAGCTTGTAGGTGCTCACGACGCAAGAGAAAGCCCCCACGGTGGGCAGTGCCCACCGCTACCCGCTGGCAAGGAGATTCCCGAGATGGGTTGGCCTATTCCGGCATTCCGATCGCGAGGTACCGATCACACTCCCCGTTCCATGCGCCCCGCCGGCCGTAACTTCATGGAGTTTCCTTGCAAGACGGCACTCTAAGGAAACGAGCCGCTCTCGGCCAGCGAGTGATCTGCCTGTCCTACTGAATCGTCTGATCCCGCGGCAGAAAGCCTTTCCTTAGGCCGAGCCTTGCTTCGGAGTTTTTCAGTCGCGCGGATTGACACTGCTACCGCGTCCGGCTACATTCAAGGTGTCCTCGGTGGAATACCCGACGAGGACTCACCGCCCCTGAGTGGGGAAAGCGTGGGTCGCCTTTCTCCGACTGCCCCGGACTGGCGGCTCTGCCTCGGCATTCTCACCACTCACTTGGATGGCGAGAAGCTGAGTTGGCAGTGGAAGCCGGTTGCTGAGTGTCCGCTGGAGAGCAGGATCGAACTCGCGGGGCACTTCCACAGGCTCAAGGCCAAGGTGAAGGAAGCCCAGCAGGATATTATTCCGCAGGCTGCCGCAGCAATCGCCTCGCTCAAGGAAGCACTCGACGATTTGCCCGCTTCTGCCACCGGCGACAGGGGCCGAGGCTTGTTGCCTCGACCCTACTCCGTTAAACCTCGGCAGAATGGGAAGGAGCGCTCGAAAACCGGCGCTAGGCCTTCGCTGACCGTGTGCTTGCCCCCAGCCGTGACGGGTCCCATTGGAGTGAAGATGGCCCGATCTCATCTGCCGAGACAATGGAACCCCAACACTTCGTTGACCGAGTATGATCGTAAAGGCCACAAGATTCGGAGGCGGTATTACGGGGCCAATGGAGACGCCATCAAGAACATCGATTACAAACCTCATCATGGGCACCCGACGCCACATGCTCACGACTGGGATTGGACCAAGATTCCTCCACGTCAGCCTGCGCGTCCCCTCAGACCGGGAGAATAAACATGGAGAAAGAAAGAAAAACGAACAGGGTGCATTCCCACGACTATGTGGCTGGCTGGTTGGACAGTTCGATCGAGGATTTCCTGGGCGTGTTTCCGCGTGGTTCAGAGAGCGCCTATGCGCTGATCACGTGCCTCGACAGCAACGCGGACCCTGCCGCGCTCTTGAAGAAGAACCCAGGTCTTGGAGTAGCGTTGCATGGTGTCACGACGCTCAAGAAAGGATTGCTTCTTCCCTCCAAGCTACTGCACAAGGCCAGTCTTCGATCTCAACTCTTTGTCGGCTTCGATGAGATCTGGTTCTTTCCGAGCGCCGAGATCGAACCGAAACCGGAGTCGGCATCCATCGTCGGGCCGCATAGGATCGACCAAAAGACGCTCGAAAAACTAGGATACTGGATGGAGGCAAACGGCTGTTCCTTGGCTCTCGGCGATGGGGGGGGGTTGAACCTGATCGTGAAGGCCATCGGGCTGGTGAACTATGTGATCGCTCACTCGCTGTCCCAGCCCGAGCCAACTTTCCGGTTGAGCGAATTGTGGGTGCAGGATGAGGAGAAGAAGCCATCCATGGCAAAGTCGCCCAAGTACCGTGCCGTTGACAAGGCCTGATGCAAGGGCGCTGCTAGAGGGCATCGGGTTCGCTTGCAGCTTGGTCAGTTTCATTTCCAGTCCTTCCGCTTCCTGCAAACAGGAGTTCTGTTGCACAGCCGCCTCATGCAAGCTATTCGGACCAGTTACGTGAAAGGAATTCACGGAATTGCAAATCCAGAGAGGAAGGTCCTGGACTCACTGGCAGCAGCTGCCAGACGCGCAGTACTTGATAGCCAGAAGTGCTCACGGCTTGGCCGGGATGGCCTGATCCTGGAACAGTGTTTCGGCCTCCCGCAGGAGGGCGGCGAACTGTGGGTTGTTGGCCTGCGGGGGGTTCGCCAACGCCTCCCGCAGCCGGGCCAGCGTCGCCTGGGCCTGCTCCTTCCGACCCAACTGGCACTGGGTCATCGCCAGGAACGCCAGATTGGTGGGATGGGACCCAGCCGCCGACGTGGCCCGGAGTTTCTCGGCACGGGCCAAGGTCTCTCCAGCAGCCTGATACTGACCCACGCGGTACTGGGCCCTCCCGAGGATGCCGACATAGGCGCCGTTCTGCGGCTCTCCCTGGCAGGCTTCTTCCGCTTGGAGCAGGGCGCGGGCATAGGCCTCGCCGGAGGCATCCGGCTTGAGGACCACGGCCCAGCTCTCCTCGGTCAGTTTCTGGAGGCCTGGATGATACTGCTGCGCCACGGTCAGCGCGGCTTGCCGCAGGGCTGCGTCCAACAGTTGGTTTCCCTGGATGGCCTGGATCACCTCGGTTCGGCGCCAGCGCGTGGCGTAGAGGGAGTCGACCAGGTCGAACGCCTGCGCGCGCAGGATCGGCAGCGGAGGGCGGACCGTCTCCCAGATCTTCACCGTCCGGTCCTCACTGGCGGAGGCCAGGCGCTGGCCATCGGCACTGAAGGCCACGCTACGGACCGGACCTGCGTGTCCCTTGAGTGTGAGGAGTTCCTGGCCGCTGGCCAGCTCCCAGAGCTTCACGGTGCGGTCTCCGCTGGCGGAGGCCAAGCGCTGGCCATCGGGACTGAAGGCCACGCTGTAGACGATGCCGGTATGTCCCTTGAGGGTGAGGAGTTCCTTGCCGGTGGCCGCCTCCCAGATCCGCACCGTGTGATCTGTGCTCCCCGAGGCCAGGCGCTGCCTATCGGGACTGAAGGCCACGCTGTAGACCCCGCCGGTGTGTCGGAGGGTGCGGAGTTCGTTGCCGGTGGTTACCTCCCAGATCCGCACCGTGCCATCCCCCTCGCCAGCAGAGGCGAGGCGCTGGCCATCGGGGCTGAAGGCCATGTGCTGGACCTGCCTGGTGTGGCCGCGGAGCGTCGGCACCTCGGGAGGCCTGAGATGCCACAGGTAGTGCCATTCAAACCCGCGCAGATCCTCGTCCCCGGGCTGGCGGCGCGCCGTCTCCTCCAGCAAGTGGAGCATCTGGTCTACCCTGGCTCCTTCCCAGGCCTGCTGTGCCAACCGCACGTTGGCCACGTACACGTTTCGCCGCCCTTCTTGGCGGAGACGGCGCTCCTCGGAAGCAAGGCGGGTAGCTCGCTCCGCTTGGCGTTCTGCCTCTGCCCGTTGCTCGGACTCCCGCACGTAGCCCACCGAGGCGACCGCCGCCACCACGACTAGCAGCAGCAGCACCGCGGCCGTCAGGCCGGCCATCACGGGGTTCCGCCGACACCAGCGCCAGAGTTTCTCCCCACGGCCCACCGGCCGCGCCTGGATCGGCTCCCCGTTCAGCCAGCGATGCAAGTCGTCGGCCAGCGCCCGCGCCGTCACGTAACGCTGGCTCGGTTCTTTGGCCAACGCTTTGTGACAGATCGTTTCCAGGTCGCGCGGAATCTTGTCATTGAGTCGGCGTAACGGCCGCGGCTCCTCGCGCAGCACCTGCACCAGCAGCATCGCCTTGGCACCGCGAAAGGGCAGCTCGCCACCCAGCATCTCGTAGAGGATCACCCCCAGGCTATAGACATCGCTGCGCCGGTCTACCTGGTGCCCTTTGCCCGCCGCCTGTTCCGGACTCATGTACGCCGGTGTGCCAATGATCTGCCCGTCCAGCGTCAGCGTCACCTCCGCCTCTGACCGCAACGCCAGCCCAAAATCCATGACCAGCGGCCGGCCGACGCCCCGCTCCGGACCAGAAGTTCCGGGGGGCTGGCTGTAGTCCAGCATGATATTGGCCGGCTTGATATCGCGGTGCACCAAGCCCATGTTGTGGGCATAGTCCAACGCCTCGGCCACCTCCGCGATCAGCGTGGCGCTTTCGCGAAACGTCAGCGACCGGGTCTGGAGCAGGTCTTTGAGTGGGGCGCCCTCGACGAAGTCCGCGACAATCGTCGGCAGCCCGTCGAGCACTTGCACCTCATGCACGGTGACAATGCCGGGATGCCGCAGTTGCGCCGCCGCCCGCGCTTCACGATAAAAGCGCTCCAACTGGTCCTTCTCGGTCAACAAGCCAGCGTGCGGAATCTTGAGCGCCACGATGCGGTCCAGTTCGGTATCGCGCGCTTTCCAGACGGCGCCGAAGGCGCCCACGCCGACGCGCTGAAGCAGTTGAAACTTGCCCAGGGGACGCATGCCGGCGGTGGTGGTGGTCTGGCGGGCATCGCGCACCTGGAAGGAGCTGCCGCAGGCGGGGCAGAGCACCTCGTCGGGGCGGTCGTCGTGCAGCTCGATCGGGTTGTGGCAATGCGGGCAACGCAACCGCTGCGCCGGAAGTGGGGTGGCTGCTGCGGGGGCAGCGGCCGGAGCCGGGGTTCCGGGAGCCGTGGCAGTGGAAGCGACGGGTGGCGTCAGAACCTGGAGGAGCCACTGCGCGTCGAGGTCTGGGAAGCGTTGTTGGTAGTCGCCGGGCTGAGGGATGTCGCCAACTCGGCGGCGGTACTCGACCTCCAAGAGGAACAGCTCCTGCAACAGGGCGGACCGTTCCACCGCAGCCGCTCCGCCGAGGTAGTCTTCGAGGCGCGGCCGCTCGCCGGACTTCCAGGCGGCCTCGAAGCGCTCGCACACCGCGTCCACCTGTTGCGCCAACGCCAGCGCCGGCAGCTTGTTCTGCGAGGTTGCGCTCACGGTTTCTCCTCCTCAGTCCAGAGTAGGCGAATCAGCCGTAGCCGGCGCTCGACCGTGCTCCGGGCACAGCCGAGCTGGGCGGCGATTTCCTCGGTCGTATGGCCTTCCATCTTCCGCAACGCGATCGACCGCAGCTCGTCGGTCGCCAGGCGGTCAAGCAGGCGCTCCAATTCTTCAGCGACCTCCGCCGCAAACGCGGGCGTCGGCTCCCGGCCCACGATCTGCTCCAAAGCGGCCTCGGCCGTGGAAGAAGGAAGCAGACCAGGCAGGGCTGCTTCCTGGATCACTTCCCCGCCGCCCCGTTTCCGCCGGCGCTCAGCGCGCATCAGGTGGCAGGCTTTGCGCGCGGTCAAGGTGACGAGCAGCCGCCAGAGATCCTCGCGATCGTCCAACCGCGGGAACCGGCCGTGCTCGGCGCCGCGGCAGAAGCTGGCAAAGGCGCTGAGGGCCACATCTTCCTCATCGGCGCCGCCCGTCGGTGCACCCCGCAGT
>JBGQLF010000675.1:0-6220 GCA_041499985.1 Gemmataceae bacterium | reverse complement strand
CGGCGTGAAAAGCGGGTCCGGGTGGCACGCCCTGAGTCTGCGAAGGGCGTGTCTGCCGCCGCCCCACGCCCTTCGCAGACTCAGGGCGTGCCACCCGGCAGCGAGAAAGGGGCGGGCGCCGGAGGAGGTGTGGTGCGCATCGCGGTGAGTGAGCACGTCTTGCACGGATCGGCCCTGGAACGCCTGGACCTCGCCCGGGAACTTCAGGCGGACGGCGTCGAGCTGCGCTTCGGTCCCTATGACTTCGAACAACATCCCCTGTGGCTGCCCGGAGGGCCCAAAACGCTGCGTGCCCAGGCCCAGGCGGCCGGCCTGGCGCTGCCCTCTGTCTACGGCGGGTATTTTCAGCAGTTCCCGCTGAGCGCGGCCGATCCTGCCGCTCGCCGGCGTCATGGCCAGGTGCTCGATCGTCTGCTCGACGCTTGTGCCGAGGCGGGGGTGGCGGTCCTGGTCTTGCCACTGCTCGGGGCAGGGGAACTCCCCAGGGACAGGGCGTCCGATCTGGTTGTGGAAGCGCTCACGCCCGTGACGCACCGGGCTCTGACGAATAACTTGACGCTCGCTCTGGAAACAATCTTGCCGGCCAGCGAACTCCAGGCATTCCTGGCGCGCGTGGGCTGTCCGGCGGTGCGCGTGGCCTACGATGTGGGCAACGCCGCTGTTCTTGGCTACGATGCGCTGGCCGATTGCCAGCTCCTGGGCGAGGCGCTTGGCCAGATCCGCGTGAAAGACTGCTCGCCCCAGGGCCTGCGCGTGCCGCTGGGCCGAGGAATCGTCCCGCTGGCTGCGCTGGTGCAGGCCCTGGCACAACGAAGCTTTGCCGGATGGTGGGTACTCGAAACCTCCGCCAGCGAAGAGGCGGCAGCGCTCGCCCGAGCCGATGCGGAGGTCTTGCGCCGACTTCTGTCGTGAACGAGTCCGAGGCAAGAGCGCTTCTGCTGCGGGTCCGGGTCGTCCCTTTCCTTGGACGGTGCTTGGTCGGGAACGGAGAATCCTTCATGCCCGATGCGGACGTGTCCTCGTTCGAGCCACTCGATGCCCGCGCCTACCACCGCCAGGCAATCGCCCATGCCCTGCAAGGGCGACTGGACGAGGCCGTGACCAGTTTTCAGCAGGCCTTGTGGCTGCAACCCGACTATCCGGATGCGCATAATAACCTCGGCAATGTCTTCTTTTTTCAAGGGCGCTATGAGCTGGCCGAGGCCAGCTACCGCCAGGCCCTGGCGCTGGAGCCCGACTTTGCCGAGGCGCATAATAACCTGGGCAACACTCTTGTGTGCCAGGGCCGCTATGAGGAAGCCCGGGCCCGGTGCCAGCAGGCACTAGACCTGCAACCCAACTATCCGGCAGCTCAGAATAATTTGGGGAATGCACTCAAGGGTCTGGGTCAGCTGGCCGAAGCAGTGGCGTGTTATCAGCACGCCTTGCGCCTCCAACCCGATTATGCCGAGGCGCACAACAATCTGGGTCTGGCCCTGGCGGGACTCGAAAGGCTGGAGGAGGCGGCGGCCAGCTACCAGGAAGCCCTGCGCCTCAAGCCCGATTATGCCGAGGCGCATTACAATCTGGGACTCGTGCTGGTCCATCGGGAAGAATGGGACCTGGCCCTGGGCCGGCTTCAGGAGGCGATCCGGCTCCGGCCCAACTCGGCCGAGGCCCATTACAGCCTGGGACTGGCGTACACCGAGCTGGGCAAGCCGGAGGAAGCGGACCGGTGCTATCAGCAGGCGCTGCGGGTCCGACCGGACTACGTGGACGCACACTGGGGCCGAGCCCACACCCTGCTCTTGCTGGGGAACTTCGCGCTGGGATGGCCCGAGTACGAGTGGCGCTGGCTCCTCAAGGAATTCACGCAGCGCCCCTTCCGCCAGCCGCTCTGGGAGGGCGGGTCTTTGGCAGGACGCACGATCTTGCTGCACGCGGAGCAGGGGCTGGGTGATACGCTCCATTTCATTCGCTACGTTGCGGAGGTGAAAAAGCACGGTGGGACCGTGCTCGTCGAATGCCAGCCGGCTTTGCTGCCGCTCTTGAGTCACTGTCCAGGAATCGATCGCCTCGTGGCCGCCGGCTCGAACCTGCCGCCTTTTGACGTCCAGGCCCCGCTCCTGAGCCTGCCGCACATCTTGCGGACAGCGCTGGACTCGGTGCCCGCGGCGGTTCCCTATTTGTTCGCCGATGTCCTGCTGTACGAGCAGTGGCGCGAGGAATTGAGTCGCCTCCCGGGTTTCAAGATCGGCATCGCCTGGCGCGGGGGCATCCAGTACAGCAAGGACCACCATCGTTCGATCCCGCTCGTCCAGTTCGCGCCCCTGGCCCAGGTCGAAGGAGTTCACCTGTTCAGTCTGCAAAAGGGATCGGGCAGCGAACCGATCCACGCGGTCGCCGAGCGTTTTGCCGTGACCGATCTGGGCAGCCGGCTGGACGAACAGGCCGGTGCGTTCATGGACACGGCGGCAGTGATGAGGCATCTCGATTTGGTGATTACCGCGGATACGGCCATCGCCCATCTGGCCGGAGGGCTGGGAGTGCCGGTGTGGCTGGCCCTGTCGTTTGTGCCGGACTGGCGTTGGCTCTTGGAGCGTGAGGACAGTCCCTGGTACCCGACCATGCGCTTGTTCCGCCAGAACCAGTCAGGAGACTGGGACGGAGTCTTCGAGCGCATGGCACGTGAACTGCGGGCCCAGCTGGGGACCAAGGGATCAGGGATCAGGGATCAGGCACTCAGAACTCAGGACTGGACTGACCCCTGAGTCCTGATCCCTGAGTCCTGATCCCTAAGTCCTGATCCCTGATCCCTTCAAATCTGATACATCGGCACCAAATCGCGCGTCTCCGGCCCTTTGATGCGCAGCGATGGCTTTTCCAACGATACCACCGTATACGGATCGACACTGTGTGTAAGCCAGACACTGGAACCGATCACCGCGTGATGGCCGATGACCGTGTCACCACCCAGGATGGTCGCATTGGCATAGACGACCACGTCGTCCTCCAACGTCGGGTGCCGTTTCATGCCGCGAATAATGTTGCCGGCGGCATCGCGCGGAAAACTGAGCGCGCCCAGTGTTACGCCCTGGTACAGCTTAACGCGGGCGCCGATGTCGCAGGTCTCGCCGAGCACCACGCCGGTGCCATGGTCAATGAAGAAGCTGGGTCCGATCCGCGCCCCCGGATGGATGTCGATCCCGGTCTTGGAATGGGCATATTCGGTCATCATGCGCGGGATGAGCGGCACCTCGAGGAGCAACAGCTCATGGGCGATGCGGTAGATCGTGATCGCTTCCAACCCGGGATAGCAGAAGACAATCTCATGGTAATTCTTGGCCGCCGGATCGCCCTCGAAGGCCGCCTGCACGTCCTGGTCCAGCACCAACCGCAAATCGGCCAAGCGGCGCAGCAGCTCGATCGCCTCCTGCTGGGCGCGGGCCTCGAAGTCCATGTGCGGGTCGGCGCCTTCATAGTCGTGACGCACGGCGCGGGCAATCTGCTGCGTGAGCTTGTCGTGCAGGCCGTCCACCAGATCGCCGACGTGATACTCGACGTTGCCCATGTGCAGGTTTTGCCGCCGGCCAAAACCGGGGAAGAGAATCTCCAACAGGTCATTCAGGATATCCACAATGGCATCCCGGCTGGGAAGCGGTCGATGGCCCAGATGGCTACTGTGGCTGCATTCGGTATAGGTGGCAACGATGGCTTCAGTGATTTCCGGCAGCGTTTCCTTGAGGCGGATGTCGGTGGCCATAACAAACTCCTCGATCCGGCGTGGACAGCAGCGCCGGTCGTCCCAGGTGGAGAAGAAGGAAAGAGGAGATGACGGCGATCGCGCGGGACGGGAACGTATTCGTTCCAGCATCACGGTCCGGCGACCGCCAGACGACAGCCGCACCGCAGACAACGGCGGTGAGGGAAACGCAGGACAGGAGGCACGCGGCACCTCGTACGGCCAGAAGCAGGCTTCCCAAACTTGTACAGATTGTAGGGGAGGCTCGGCTCGGCGTCAATTCACCGCTAGTAATCTTCGGACCTGCCGCGGCAGAAATGCAAGAATTCTCAGGTAGCGACGAGCGGCGGGGTTTATCCCCGCCGGGACGAGCTGGGCGGCTCGTCGAACCGCTCCACGCGACACGGATTCGGACGGAGAAGGGCGCGGCGTGTTCCGCCAGCTGCTGGAACATCTCCTCTATAATAGAAGGGCGCCGAAAAAGGGATTCCTTCCAGTGGGGGAGAACGGTTTTTTCAGAATATTCGGGCAACACGTTTCCCAAAAACCGACTGGAATGGGTAGCGCCTGACACAGCTGAAGTAATATCCGATCGTCAGACCGTCGTCTTCCTGACCGCAGGCCGAAAGCAGGATCCATCATGGACAAGATCGTCGTTCTTCTCGTCGGTCCGCAGGGTTCGGGCAAGACCACGTACTGTCAGAAACACCTGCCCGGCTGCCTGCGCATTTCCCAGGACGAACAGGGCCGCCAAGGCCACCTGACAGACTTCGAGGAAGCTCTCCAGCGTGGCGAACCCTGCATCGTTGTTGATCGCATTAACGCTCTGAAATATCAGCGCAAGCGCTACCTCGATCTGGCCAAGCAGCATGGCTATACCACGCGCATCGTCTGGCTCAACGCCGATCGCAACTTGTGTATCCGCCGTTGCAAGGAACGGACCGATCACCCCACGCTCAAGCCTGAAGATGCCGACAAGGCGGTGCAGCTCTTCTTTCGCCTCTTTCAGATTCCCTCGCGCTGCGAGGCCGACTCGCTCACCATCGTCGGCCCGCCGCCCCAGTACGTCCCCGTGACGGACATCTCCGGCGAGCTGGGAACTCGGCGCCACCTCATCCTGGGCGATGTTCACGGCTGCTTCGAGGAGATGCTCGAACTGCTGGAGCAACTGCACTTTGATCCCGCCCACGATGTCCTCATTTCCGTCGGCGATCTCGTCGACCGCGGGCCGAAAATCAAGGAGACAGTCGAGTACTTATTTGCTTTGCCCGAGTTCCACATGGTCCTGGGCAATCACGAACACAAGTTGTTGCGCCACCTCCAGGGTCGAAGCGTCAAGGTGGCCAGCGGCTTGCAGACAACGATCGACGCCTACAACAATCAGTTCCCGCCCGACCTGCTCGAGCGCCTGGCCGCGCTGCCTTTGATTCTCAAGACCCCATCGGGGTACGTCGTGCATGCCGGTTTCGATCCGGAGATGCCGCCCGAGGAGCAGAGCCAGGCCGACTGTCTGTACATGCGCTACTACGGCGGCAAGACCTATTTCGACGAGATCAATGGCCGGGTCTGGTATGCGCTCTGGCCCAAGGAGTGGCCCCGGGTCTTCTTTGGCCATATCCCCGAGCCCAAGGGTCCCTCGGAAGGCAACGTCATTTCGCTCGACGGAGGCTGTGTCTTCGGCGGTGTGCTCAAGGCGTTTGATAGCCGCGACGGGCAGGTGCATGCCGTGAATGCCGGTCGAGCCTATGCGATCAGCGCGATGGCTCGCACCACTCCGATGCCGCCGGCCGAGGCGCTGCATAAACGGGAAGAGTACGTGGTGGCCGGTCTGCTCCGGAGTGATCGCAGCGATGATGGTCAGCAGGTCATTTATACCTACGCGGATCAATGCGTTTATGAATCGGCCTGGGACGAGATCACGCGCCACTCCCGCGGCCACATCTTTGACGTGAACACCGGTGAGTGTGTGGCCTGGCCGTTTCCGAAGTTCTTCAACCTGGGCGAGAACCAGGAGAGCCTGCCGGAAAACTTTCCCTGGGACCAACCTTACGAGATGTACGAAAAGATGGATGGCTGGCTGGGCGTTCTTTATCGCCAGGAGGGCCGGTTCAAAGTCGCCTCGCGTGGTTCGTTTCATTCCACGGGTGCCGTCTGGGCCACGGAGTTCGTGCAGGGGCTGGATTTCTCCGGGCTGCCGGTGGAGGCGACGCTGTGCTTCGAGATGATTCACCCCGAGCACCGCATCATCCTCAACTACGAAGGCCAACAGACCCTGATCGTCCTCGCTGCGTTCAATCGATTCACGCACGAGGAGTATCCGCGTGCCCAGGTCGAGGAGTGGGCCCGGGCCATCGGTCTGCCCGTCGTCCCGTTGCTAGCCCGCCTGTCGCTGGAGGAATTGCACCAGACGCAGAAGGACCGCCAACATTTCGAGGGCTTTGTGATCCGTTTTGCCGATGGCCGGCGCGTCAAGGTCAAGACCGATTGGTATCAACAGAT
>JBGQLF010000674.1:0-6230 GCA_041499985.1 Gemmataceae bacterium | reverse complement strand
CTTGGCTTGCTTCTCGGCGCGGACAGCACTCCCGAGGCCATCCAGAAAGACATGGCACAACTGGATGGAGAATGGTCGATGGTCTCCGGCGAGATCGACGGACAACCGATGCCGGCGGACCTTGCCAAAGGGGCCAAGCGCGTGGCGAAGGCGGGCGAGACAACCGTGACGGTCGCCGGGCAGTTGTTCATGCAAGCCAAGTTCACGATCGACCCGAGCAAGAAGCCGAAGGCCATTGACTACGCCTTCACCGGCGGGCCGACCAAAGGCCAGATCGGGCTGGGGATCTACGAGCTGAACGGCGAGACGGTGAAGTTCTGCTTCGCCGCGCCCGGAAAGGAACGGCCGACGGAATTCACGACCAAGGAGGGCAGCGCGCGGACGCTCAGTGTCTGGAAGCGGGAGAAGAAATAGCCGGGAGCCAATCGGTCCGAACTCGGCGGAGGTTGTCGGTGAAGGGAGGAGGATGCCGAAACTCAAGCTCATCCTGAAATGGCTGCTGGGCATTCTCTTCGTGCTGGCGGGGATCCTTCATTGGGTGTTTCCCGATCCCTACGTGAAGATCATGCCGCCGTACCTGCCGTGGCATCTGGCGCTCGTCTACGTGAGCGGGATCTGTGAGATGGCCCTCGGTGGAGTGCTCCTGATCCCGAAGTACACGGTGCTGGCGGCCTGGGGCTTGATCGCGCTGCTGCTGGCGGTGTTTCCCGCCAACGTGCACATGGCTTTGCATGCGGAATCGTACCCGACGTTGAGCCCTCTCACCCTGTGGATTCGGCTGCCGCTGCAAGGGGTGCTGATCGCCTGGGCCTATTGGTTCACACGGCCAAGAAGATGAATGGCGGCCGTGCGCAAGTTGGCAACCTACCAGTCGCGCTGAGAAGGGATGTCAAGGAGTTTAGAGAGTGGAGCCGACGGGGATCGAACCCGTAACCTCTTGAATGCCATTCAAGCGCGCTCCCAATTGCGCCACGGCCCCAATTTCGTAATCGCTGGCCCAACGGATGAAACGCCGCTGATGGTTCCGCGGAGGATCGATCCGCAAAAAGGCACCGTTGTCTCCCAGATCAGCAATGGGAATCAAATACACCCGACCATTCGCAGGACAGTACACGCCAAAGTAATCTATTTGGCCACGATAGGACTTTTTGATACTCTTGTCCAGACCGGTACGACTGGGCGCATGAAGGCTGCTGGTCGGAAACTGCATGGCTCCCTTGATGATTCGCCCCGTCTTGCACTGCACCCGAAAAACGCGCCCATCTTCTTCCTCGATCATCAGGTCGTACCGCTTGTGTGCACTGAACGGTTGCAGCACCGTTTTGCCTATACGCACCAGAGCCGCTAACACTTGAGCTTGGCTGATCGCACCGATTTCACTCGTATTCATGGTAGTGGCATCCTTGGAAGAGTGATCCCGAAAGCAGCTCGCTGGGCGTTTTAGCTGAATCCTCCGTGACAACGTATTCAGGGCAAGAACAAATGTCCACCGCGCGGATCGTAGGCCCCGGACCGTTCGGCCAAGAACCTCGCTGGACAATCTGGCCTCTAGATCCCAGAATTCACACGACTCTGCGCCCAGACCGCCGACGTCGCTTAGGCCAACTTGGTTCCTGGGCTACGAAGAGGGATCCCCAGTCTTAGATACGAAGGATATCTTGGTGACCAAACAAATCCTGTCGAGCGCCGGCAAATACGGCCTGGGAATCGGCCTGCTCACTTACGTGCTCTGGGCCAATTGGCCCGGTCTCACCAGTGCCTTGCAAGAACCCCTCCAGGAGCAAGGACTTCCGTTTACCCTGCCCAATGTACTCGGCCTAGTGCACGTCGGCTCCCTGACCCTGGCCCTTCTTATTTGCCTGGGCGCCGTCTTGCTCACCTTCGTCCGCTGGTACCTGCTGGTGCGCGCGCAAGGTTTGCCGTTCACGCTGGCCAATGCCATGCGCCTGGGACTGATCGGCTATTTCCTGAGCACGTTCCTGCCCGGCTCCATCGGCGGCGATCTGATCAAGGCAGCGTTCATCGCCCGTGAGCAGAGCCGTCGTACCGTCGCCGTTGCCACGGTGCTCTTTGACCGCTTCGTCGGCCTCTGGGGATTGGTTTGGCTCGTCGCCTTGCTCGGCGGCACGTTCTGGATCCATGGCGACCTGGCCGGCGAGAGCGAAACCATTCTGCAATCCATCGTCCTCAGCGCCGCCGGCATCGTCGGCGTCAGCCTGGTGGTCTGGGTCCTGCTCGCCGTGCTGCCCATCAATGCCGAACACTTCGCCGGGCGCTTGCACCGGGTCCCCAAGGTGGGATCGCCCTTGGCCGAGTTGTGGCGCGCCGGGTGGCTGTATCACTCGCAGAGTCGAACCGTCACTTTCGCACTGCTCCTGACCCTGATCAGTCACAGTGGCTTTGTGCTGATGTTTTACTTTGCCGCCCGCACGCTTCAGGATGTCAGCCAGGTGCCGTCGCTGGTGGAGCATTTTCTCATCTGCCCGATCGGGGCGATCATTCAAGCTGGGATTCCCACTCCCGGCGGCATTGGGGGCGGTGAGGCGAGTTACGGGGTGCTGTACGGGCTGATCGGCTACGTGGCGGCGCACGGTGTCCTGGCGTGCCTGGTGTACCGGATGATTACCTGGGGCATGGGACTGATCGGCTATTTAGTGTACCTGCGCATGCGGCCGGCCCTGCGACCGAGCGATTCCAAGCGCACGGTTGCTTCCTTCAACCAGCCGGCGCTCCGCAAACAGCCAGAAAAGCCGATCAGCAGCGGCGTTGGGCCGTAATCCCTTACTCCTACCAACACGCTCTTTTAGATGCACCTGATGAAGGTGTCCGGTTCCCCGTAGCAGCAAGCGTCCCGCTTGCTGGCTCTCTTCGGGCGGACAAGCGGGACGCTTGTCGCCACGGAACAGCCAACGCCACCGGGCACATGTATTTGAGGAATCTCATTTCGCTGGACCCAACCGGTGTGGCCGATTACTCTCTTGGAGAACACGCCTAAGTGCGTGGAATCCTTCTCCAAGGGACCCTCTCCATGATCCTCTTCGATGCCCACCTCGATTTGGCCTGGAACGCCGTGGACTGGAACCGCGACCTGCGCTTGCCGGTGGCTGACATTCGCCGCCAGGAACGCGAGCAGGGCATCACCGGCAAAGGCCGGGGCTGCAATACCGTCTCCTTTCCGGAGCTGCGGCGTGGCAAAGTGGCGATCTTCATCGCCACGCTGTTGGCCCGCCTGCTGCGACCGAACCTGATGCCGGCGATCCAGCGCTATAGCTCCATGGAGGCCGCCTACGCCGCTGCCTATGGTCAGCTGGCTTATTACCGCGCGCTGGAAGAGCAAGGCTTGTTGCGCTGGATCAAGGATGGACGCGCCTTGGAAGCGCATGTCCGCGCCTGGCAGGCGAACGAGGACGGCCAGGAACCGCTCGGCTTCATCCTGAGCATGGAAGGCGCCGATCCCGTGTTGTCTCCCGAGCAAGTGGACGAATGGTGGCAGGCCGGCCTGCGCATCATCGGCCCGGCCCACTACGGCGTCAGCCCCTACGCGCACGGCACCGGCACCGAAGGCGGCCTGTTCCCCCCCGGCCGGCCGTTGCTCCAGGCAATGGAACGCGTCGGCATGATCCTCGATGTGACGCACCTGTCGGACCAGTGCTTCGACGAAGCGCTGGACACTTACGGCGGCCCAGTGCTCGCCAGTCATCACAACTGCCGTGCCCTGGTGCCGAATCAACGCCAACTCACCGACGACCAGATCAAGCGGCTGGTGGCACGCGGTGCGGTCATCGGCACGGCCCTGGATACGTGGATGCTCTACCCCAACTGGGTACGCGGCCAGACCATGCCGGAGGAAGCCGGTGTCAAGCTGGAGGCGATGGTGGATCACATTGATCGCGTTTCTCAGCTGGCCGGCAACGCACGCCATGTGGGGATTGGCACCGATCTCGACGGCGGCTTCGGCCGAGAGCAATCGCCGTACGACCTGGATACGATCGCCGACTTGCAACGGCTGCCCCCGATGCTGCGGCAGCGCGGCTACGATGAGAAGGCGGTCGAGGGAATCCTGTTTGGCAACTGGGTCCGCTTCTTCCGCGAGGCGTGGAGCAGGCGGTAGGACTCGCGCAGGAAGGTGCCGATTATTCCTGCCGCAGAAGGTGAGGTGGGTCAATGAAGACTCCCGTTGAAGTCTACGAAGCGGTGCGGGGCTTACTGCGCCAGCACGGCTGGGAGGCGGGCTATAAGAAGGTGCAAGCGGAGCTGGAAACGGCGGCCAGCGACGAGGAGCGAGCGGTCCGTGAAGCTTTCCTCGGCTGGATGGCGGCGGCGCGCGGCCATTTCGACCACGCCGAGCGTCACTTTCAGGCCATCGGCCACGTGCCCGGCCTGGCTGCCTGGGGTGCCGTGGGCCAATCGTTCGTGGCCATGCGCGAGAAGAACTTCGCCCTGGCCCACACCTGTCTCGACCAGGCGACGCGGCTTGCCGATGGCGCCGACTCCCTCCTCCAGGCCACCCTCACCCATAACCGCGGCACGTTGCGCTACCACGAGGGCAACTCCGTGGAAGCGGAGCGATTGCTGCTTCAAGCCCTGCGCGACTACGGTGAGCATCGCCTCGGCGTCGGCCGCGTGCTCGATACTCTTGGCATGCTTTACGCCGACCGGGACAACTTCCACGCCGCCCGCGAGTTCTTTCTCCGTTCCATCAAGGTGAAGGAACAATGGCAGGATCTGCCCGGCGTCGCGCTGAGCCACGGGCAGCTGGGCCGGCTCTACCTCGATTGGGGCAACTGGGACAAGGCCGAGCACCACTTCCAGGAAGACCTGCGCCTGGTTGAGCAGATCGGTGACGAGCGCGGTCAGGCGCAGCTGTACAACCACCTCGCCCAGGTGGCCCTGGCCCGCGGTGAGCACGAGGCCGCCTTCGGCCGCACGGAGGCGGCCCACCGCTATTGGGCGGCGGCGGCCGGCTGGCTCGACGCTAGCATCCGCCGTAGCCAGGCCGGACAGTGGACCGTGCTGGAAGCCTACGCCCGCAAGGATCGGGCCTTGGTCTTTCTGCTGGAAGAGAAGCCGGCGGAAGCGGAGATGCAGTTACAGGAGGCACAGAGGCTGTTTGGCGGTCTGAACTTCAAGGAGGGCCTGGCTCATGTCCACCGGGCATGGGGCATCCTCGGGCGGCAGCGCGGGCAGTGGGACGAGTCGCTGCGCGCGTTGCACACGGCTCTGGAATCCTGGCAGGAGACGAAGGTCACGACCGAGGTTGCTCGGACCCGCCTGGAGAGGGCACGCACCCTGGCAGCGGCCGGCGAGCCAGCAGCCCTGGTGATTCAGACCCTCCGTGAGGCGTTGCGTTCGGCCGAAGCGTGCCGCCGAGCCGAGCTGGTCGAACGGATCGAGACCGAGCTGCGGTGCCTGGACCCCGAAGCGTACTGGTCGCACCTCTTCCAGCGCGTCCGTGGTCGGGCCGTCACGGAAGGGGCGACCTCGCTGCTGAGCGGTTCCCGCGAGACGGGGACGGTGCTCTACCTGGACCTGAAGGGTTCGACCGAGTACGCCCTGGGCCGCGATCCCGAGGATGTCATGATGACCATCAACCAGATGATGGCCGAGTCGGTCGCTGTCCTGCGTCGCTATGATGCCCGCGTGAGTGCCTTCCGCGGCGATGGGTTCCTGGCCCTACTGCGGGGGCCGGACCACGCCCTCCGTGCCGTCCACGCGGGTCTGGATCTCACCCAGGCTATTGTGGCGTTCAACGCGCCGCGGGAGGTGCTCGGCCTACCGCTGTTCACGACCCGCGTCGGCATCGCCACCGGGGAGCTGTTCTTCGGCAACGTCGGCACCTACGACAAGATGGACTACACCGCCCTGGGCACGACGGCCAACCTCGGCGCCCGCCTGGAGAGCGCGGCCCAGCCGGGCTACCCCTGCATCAGCCAGGCGACCTATGAGATGGTGCGCGACCGTTTCAACTACAGGGAGGGCAGCCCCCGCAAGTGCGAACTGAAAGGGCTGGGGGAACATCTGATGTGGGACGTCAAGGAAGTGGCTCCGCGTCCGGAGGAAGGACCGAGTCCGGACACGCCGTCGAAGTCATAGCCGACGGGATCGCCAGTTCGTATCCCACGACAAGCATGACAGAACCGACAGCACCGACACGCCACCCGACTTTTGTCATTTCCGTCATGCTGTCGCCAATTCTGGTGGCCTATGTCCGTGCCATTCGTTCCTGGCAT
>JBGQLF010000673.1:0-6230 GCA_041499985.1 Gemmataceae bacterium | reverse complement strand
GGTTCTTCCGTGGAGAAGTGCACAGGCTGCCAGCAAAGGGCCTTGTCCCGGCAGGGAAGCCATCAAACCCACGGTGGTCGCACCGAAGACGGGAGGAGTCGCTAATGCGGCTTCCGCCTCGCGTAGCTCCTTTTCCGCGGCGGCAAAGGCGGTATTGAGCTGCTGCATACGCTGTTGGTTCTCCGGGCTGGCAAACGACACCAGCGGCGGCTCATTGCCACGCTTCTCCCAGTAGACGCCCCGCTCGTTGAGGCTGTTGAAGAAAGCGAAGAGCTGGTAGAACTCCTTCTGGGAGATTGGATCATACTTGTGGTCGTGGCAGCGGGCGCAGCCCAGGGTCAGACCGAGGAACACCGTGGCCGTGGTTTCGACTCGGTCGATGGCGTTTTCCACGCGCCATTCCTCATCGATCGACCCCGATTCGGTGTTGGCCCGGCTATTGCGGTTGAAGCCGGTGGCGATGGTATCTTGCTGCGTCGCTCCGGGGAGCAAGTCCCCGGCAAGCTGGGTCACGGTGAAACGGTCGAACGCCAGGTTCCTGTTGAAGGCGTCGATGACCCAATCGCGCCAGTGCCACATCGTCCTGGTATAGTCGTCGGCGAACCCGTGGCTGTCGCCATAGCGGGCGCTGTCGAGCCAGTCCGTGGCCATGTGCTCGCCGTAACGATGGCTTGCGAGCAGCCGATCCACGAGCCTGGGATAAGCGTCCGGGGAGGAGTCGGCGAGAAAGGCATCCACATCGGCCGGGGTGGGCGGCAGACCGGTCAGGTCGAGCGTGACCCGGCGAATGAGCGTTTCACGCGGCGCTTCCGGAGACGGTGCCAGGTTTTCTTTCTCCAGACGGGCCAGAATAAAACGATCGATGGCATTCCGGCACCAGCGTGGGTTTTTCACCTCGGGCCTATCCGGCCGGCACGGCGTTACAAAGGCCCAGTGATTCTGGATCTTTTCAAAATCGGAGGCCAAGGCAGCAGTCGGAATGAGCAACAGCATCCAGACGTGAAGGCGAAACTTCATGGTCGCCTCGCAAGGAAACAGAAGGGTTACCGCTTACTTCCAGTTCGGGATCCGTCTCGGGCGCAGTCACGCGGACCATGGTGGCCGCAACGGCCACGAGAGGCCCCCGTGGTACGTGGCATTCCCGCAGGTTGCCTGTCCCACGGGAAAAGGGTCACTTGCCGCTCCCAGAGCTGGGTTTCTTCAAATGAAAATCAAAGCGATTCTTGTCGCTATCCGCGTTTACCTTCACTTGCAGCTTTGACTGAATGTTGTACTCCTGAGGAATGATGTCCTCGCGTATGGTCATCGACTTGGCATAACGGGGCCCGGGCGGATAGCGGCCGGTGTCGCGCACGGCCCACAGTTTGACGCGATAGGTGCCGTCCGCCAAGGGACCCTTGTCAGCCGGCACGTCATACGCCCCCTCCGTGATGTTGCCGCCGACCGAGGGGCCTCCAGTCCCCTCGATCGGAATGAGCTCGATGGTCCCATCCGCGATCGGCACGCCCTCGTAGGATACCTCGCCCGACACACGCCGGGTTGGCGACCTCGAGCACCCCGCCAGCACGAGCGCAAGGAAGACCGTTAGCCAGACAAGAGCACGTCTCATAGCGGTTTCCCTTTGTCAAAAATCGCTGCCAAAGACCTCTTTGCCATTGATGCTGCCGACCGCCTGCCAGGTGGCCTGGCTGACGCTGTTGGTGACGAAGCGGACAGAGCCATCCACCAGGGCAAGGTTGACGCCACCGGGATGCAGGCTTCGAGCCCCAATGGAGATATCGGACCAGCAGCCACTGCTGGTGCGGGTACAGGGAGAGCGCTGTTGGGTTAGGTCCCTGGGGCAGTAGTCGCCATAATCAAGGATCATGTCGCCGATGCCGGAATTGGGGGCGAAGCGGTGCGTGTAGCCCCCACCCCAGTCGTTGGACCACCAACCGCGAATGTCGCTACTATTATCTAGCCCAACGATCACTTCCGACATCATCGCCGAGTTCGAGGTGCCGTCGACTACGTCTTTGATAGCGCGATGAGACTCCCAGTTAAACAGGGCCCGCAAGCCCGAGGCAGTAGACGGATTGCGCGAAGTTCTCTGGCAGCTTGCCCAGGGAAGGTTAGCTTCCGGCTCGTAAAGCATGCCGTCGGCGCTGAAGGTGCCGACATAGTTCGCCCGCCACTGACCGGGTGCAGGCGTTCCCCAGTACCCTGCCGGGGCATGCGAAACGCTGAGGTCCGAAGGACACAGAAACGTCGCCACGACTTGCGTGACCGCAATGCCGTTCCTCGGAACCCAAGTGTTAGGGCCGCCGCTGCCGCCGCCGCCGTAGAGCCCCCACGCAGGATCGAACTTGATGTTGCTCTGCTCGATGAACGGTAGGATGTACATCAGAAAAAACATTTCCTGGCCGACCGGCGGACCGTCGTGGTTGTAGTAGTAACCAGGCGGAAACTTTGCGAAGGTGTCGTGGTAGTTGTGCAGAGCGAGAGCGCACTGTTTGAGATTATTGCTGCACTTCATGCGATTGGCGGCTTCGCGGACCTTCTGCACCGCCGGCAGCAGCAGCCCGATCAGCACGGCAATGATCGCAATAACCACCAGCAACTCAATCAACGTGAACCCCTGGATGGCACGCGCCCTCACGCGGCCGATTGCCTGCGAAGCCGAACGAATGTTGATTCGCATTGCACGGGTCCTCTGCGGGGAGTGGCTGAGTTACCAGGTTGAGCGCTCGCTGGTCCGACGTGCGATTCCCCCGCGCGCATCTCGCACATCGATACCCAGGAGCCTTCAAAAAAAAGGAAAAACCGCCTACTTGCCGGAATCTTGCCCTTGTTACCATTGCCGACCTAGAGGAGAATTTCGGGCGCAGGCACGCGGACCACGGTAACAGCAAGTGCCACCAGAGGCCCGCGTGGTACGTGGCATTCTCCTATCTCGGAAGGAAGAGTCACTTGCCGCTCCCAGAGTCGGACTTCGGCAAATGAAAGTCCAAGCGATTGCGGTCGGAATCCGTGTCGATCTTCACCTGCAGCTTCGACTTCCAGTTGTACTCCTCTGGGAAGATGTCCTCGTGGATGGTCATCGACTTGGCATAACGGGGCCCGGGCGGCCAGCGGCCCGTGTCGCGCACGGCCACCAGTTTGACGCGATAGGTGCCGTCCGCCAACGGGCCCTTGGCGGCCGGGATGTCGTACGCCCCCTCCTTGATGGGGGAGCCGACCGAGGGGCCGCCCGTCCCCTCGATCGGAATGAATTCGATGGACCCATCCTGGATCGCCACGCCCTTGTACGAGACCTCGCCCCACACCCGCCGGTTCGGCGACCGTGAGCACCCCGCCAGCAGGAGCGCCAGCACGAGCGTTGGCCAGACCAGAGGCGGTCGCATGATCGGATTCCTTTTGTCAAAAATTAGCCAAGACCTCGCCGCCGCTGATGCTGCCGATCGCCTGCCAGGTCGCCTGATTGATGGAGTTACTGATGAAGCGGACGGAGCCGTCCGCCATGGCCAGGTTGACGCCCCCCGAATGGTTGCTTCGGACCCCGAGGTAGACGTCGGCCCAGCAGGCACCGGTGTAGCTACAGGGCATCCGGACCGAGTTGACGCAGTAGTCCTTGTAGGGAGGGATGATGTCGCCGCTGGCGGAATTGGGGGCCAGGTAGTGGGTGAAGGCACCACCCCAATCGTTGGACCACCAGCCGCGAATGTCGTAGGTGCCCTCCGGCCCCTGGAGGATTTCCGACAGCATCGACGTGTTGGACGTGCCATCCGTTATGTCTTTGATGCCGCGCTGGATCTGCCAGTTGAACAGGCCCCGTTTGCCTGAGGCCAAGGACGGGTTGCGCGACGTGTTCTGGCAGGGCGACCAGGGGATGGAAGTGTTCGGCTCGTAGAGCCCGCCGTCGGCGCTGAAGTTGGCGACATAGTTGGACCGCGACATCTGACCGATCGTCCCGTAGTAATTGTTCACGGTCTTCGTCGGGGAGTCACTAGGACACAGCAGCGATTTCACGACCGCTGTGGCCGCAAGGCTGTTCACTTTCCCCCATGCGGTCCCCTGCACATTGCTCGTGCCGCTGCCGTAGAACCCCCAGGAAGGATCAAACGTGATGTTGCCCTGCTCGATATAGGGATAGATGAGCATCGTCCAAAATAATTCTTCGCCCTTTTTGTAGTTGTTGAAGGAGTATCCGGGGGGGAACTTGTTGTTGGTGTCGTGGTAGTTATGCAGGGCCAGGGCGACCTGGTGCAGGTTGTTGCTGCACGACATGCGATTGGCGGCTTCGCGGATCTTCTGGACCGCCGGCAGCAGCAGCCCGATCAGCACGGCAATGATCGCAATGACCACCAGCAACTCGATCAGCGTGAACGCCTGGAGGGCACGCGCCCTCACGTGGCCGAGCGCCTGCGAAGACGGACGAATGTTGATTCGCATTGCACGGGTCCTCTGCGGGGAGTGGCTGAGCTACCAGGTTGATCGCTCGCTGGTCCGACGTGAGATTCCCCCGCCGCATCTAGCACATCGATACCCGTGAGCCTTCAAAAAAAGGAAAAACCGCTTACTTACCACGATCGGGCCGTCGTCCCCATTGCCTACCGAAGAGCAAGGGTGTTGACAAGCTAATTGTAAACGCTACAATTGTCAACAATTATTCTTTGCTCGCCGCGATTACGAAAGCGGGCCAATCTTTCTGGAGTTCATTACCCTCTGCGGAGAGCCAATGAACCAGACCACGCGACGAGAGTTTGTCAAAAGCGCGGCGGCGGTCGCTGGCGGAATCTGCACCGCTGAGCTGTCTGGCGGTGCTCTTCTTTCGGCGAGCACGAAACCAAGCGACGTCCGTATTGAGCGTATTTCGTTTAGTTACGAGGAGCATCTGTTTCGCGTCCCGCTTAAATTCGCCCTCACGGTGGTGGATCGGGCAACGCTGTTGACGGTGCAGTGCACGGTCCGCACCGCGGCGGGGAAAGTCGCGACGGGATTCGGAACGAATCCGCTGAACTACACCTTCTCCTTTCCTTCCAAGAAACTGACGCCCGAGGCAAGACTGGGAGCGATGAAAGCGCTGGCGGAGCAGATCGCGCAGATTACCAGCACGTACAAGGAATATGCTCACCCGATCGACATCAACTGGGAGCTGGCCCCTCTCTATCTCCGAGCTGCCACCGAAGTGTCCCAGCGGTTGCAGCTGGCCGATCCCATTCCCAAGCTCTGTACCTTGGTCACGGCTGGCGCTTTCGATGCCGCCATTCACGATGCTTTTGGCAAGGCCAACGGTCTCAATTGCTTTCACACGTATGGCCCAGAGTTCATGAATCATGATCTCTCGTATTACCTGGGAGTGGAATACAAAGGAGAGTACCCAAGCCGCTATATCCGAAGCGAGCCCAAGGAGCGCATGCCGCTCTGTCATCTGATCTCGGCGGTCGATCCGATCGAAGAAGCGGGCAACACCAAACCGATCCGAGACGGGCTTCCCGAAACGCTTCCGGAATGGATCCACTTCAACGGCCTGAATCACCTCAAGATCAAACTGAACGGGGACGACCTGAAGTGGGACCTCGAGCGCATGCTGCACATTGACCGGGTGACTACCCAGACGCAGAAAAAGCGGGGTATCCAAGACTGGGCCTATATCCCCGACTTCAACGAAAAATGTCCGCATGTGGAGTACTACCTGACGTTCCTTCGGCGGCTGAAGGACAAGCTGCCGGTGGGTTTCGAGCGCATCGGGTATGTGGAACAGCCCACCCATCGCGACCTGAAGGCGCACCCTGAAAACCTGATGCACGAGGCCGCGAAACTGTGTCCGGTGGTGATTGATGAATCTCTGATCGATGTCGAGTCCTTACTCCTGGCTCGCAAGATGGGCTGGACAGGGGCAGTCGTCAAGTCTCTCAAGGGATTGACGCACATGATCCTGATTGCGTCCGTGGCCGGAAAGCAGAAGATATTCGTTGCCGGCGGGGACATGAGTTGCCCCGGCGCTGCGCTGATCCAAACGGCGAGCCTCCAGGCCCGTGTGCCGGGCATAACGTCCGTCGAGGCGAATGCGCGACAGTTCCTGCCCGCGGCGAACAAGGCCTGGGAGGCGCAGTTTCCGGGCATGTTCCGGATCACGGATGGGATGATGCGGACCGGGGAGCTGACGGAGCTTGGCCTCGGTGCGTAGTGGTCGCAATGTGGCGGCAAGTTTGCAACTTGCCAAATCGAACCGGCAAGTTGCAAACTTG
>JBGQLF010000672.1:0-6232 GCA_041499985.1 Gemmataceae bacterium | reverse complement strand
TTACGTGCCGGCCAAGGTCCGTGAAGCGACCTGGCACTGGTAGCAGCCCTCCACCTTGCCGTGGTCCGCTCATATAACGGACTCCAGACCTTGGACGGCGGACCACGGACCACGGAACAATGCAGTTCGCACTTTTCGGTGATCATCCTGACGGCCTGGACCTGGCGCGTGCCCTGGTCGAGACCGGTCGTCACCAGTTGACCACGTACACGGGCCCCGCGGAGGGGCTGGAACGGCTCCGGCGCTGGGGTCTGGCTCCCAAAGCGATCGGCGATATCGAAGAAGTCCTGGCGAATCCCGCAATCGAAGCGGTCCTCGTCGCTAGCAGCCCGACCGAGCGGCCGGCGCAACTGCGCCGGGCCCTGCAATCCGAGCGCCACGTGCTCTGCGTCCATCCCGCCGACCAGACTCCCGATACGGCCTACGAGGCGGCCTTGCTTCAGGGCGACACAGGTTGCGTGCTGCTGCCGCTGCTGACCGAAGCGCTGCATCCCGGAGTCGAGCGCCTGGCCCAACTGGCGCGTGCGGCGGAGGGACCACTGGGCACGTTTCGCCTGGTGGAGGTGGAGCGCTGGTCCTCGGAGGCCATCCTGCTCGATGCCGCGGTTCTCGGCCAAAAGCCGTCGCTGCCGGGCTGGGATGTGTTGCGCGCGCTGGGCGGGGAGATCGCCGAGATCTCGGCCTTCGCGACGCGGGAGGAGTTGGCGCCGGACGAACCGCTGCTGGTGACGGGTCGCTTCGAGCGTGAGGGATTGTTTCAGATGACGTTGCTGCCCGGTCAACAGGAACCGCGCTGGCGCCTGGCTGTGGTCGGCAGTGCGGGCCGGGCGGAGCTGGCCTTTCCCCTAGGTTGGCCAGGCGCCTCCCGGCTGAGCTGGCGGGACGAGACCGGCGAGCTGCACGAAGAGACTTGGGATACCTGGAACCCCTGGCCGGTAATAGCCGCCGGCTTCGAGATCCAGTTCACAGCCGCTCAACAACAGCCACGTCCCGCGGCCTGGTCTGCGCAGCCGGCGGTCCAAAGGCGCACCGCAACCGTCACGGCCCAGCAACGGCTGCCGCGCTGGACCGATGCCATCCGCGGCCTGGAGTTGGACGACGCCGCACGTCGCAGTGTCGAGCGCCGCCGGGCCAGCGCCCTGGAATATCCGGAAGCGACGGAAGAGGTCGGCTTCAAAGGCACCATGACCCTGGTGGGGTGCGGCGTCTTGTGGGGGGTGCTGGGGCTGTTGATTCTGTCGGTCTGGTTGCCCTACCTCGGATGGATCATTGTGCCCATCCTGGTCGTCTTCCTGATGCTGCAACTGTTTCGCTGGATCATTCCCGGCAAGAAGCCGGAAACCAGCGAGGAACACCGCGAACCGAATCAACCAAAGCCGCTCCCGTGATTCCCTGGAAGATGACCATGGATTTGCAGGAATCGGCAGGCTCGTGAATGGGAGCAAGGTGAGGCCCTGCACCCACAAGGCGCAGGCACGCCTGAAACCAGGTATAATCAGGGGCACACGTTTGGGAGAGCAGGAGGAATACGACCATGCTCGAAGTTCAGATTCTCGACGATAGCAAGTACGAAAAGGCGCTCGTGCTTCTCCACAGCATGGGCGGCATGTTTCGCACCAGGCCGTTTCACAAACTGGTGATCGGCCCGGTGCAGCGTCAGGCCCTGGTCGATGCCGGGCTTGTGGAGGCCAATGGCAAGGAGGCTCGGGGCCGTGGCAAAAAGAAGAAAGCCTGATCTGAGAATTCTGGCCTCGGTAACCGAGGAACTTCGGCTGCCCAGCCTGGCGCTGGCTCCACCGCGCGTAGAAGGGTTCGCTTACCGGTTCAAGCTCATCCTTCCTGTCCTTTCGGCCACGGTAGAGCCCGTCTTTACGGGCTACCATTTCCGCCTCCTTCACGAGCTGTTTGACGAGCGGTTTGGCGGCTCTCTGGCCAGCACCAGCACCGCACAGCCCACCTGGCACGGTTCCTACCGATCCAAACCGGGTGCTGAAACCGTCAAGGACTGCCACTGCATCATGTATGTCTACACCCGCCAGATCGATGCGGCCGATCGGTTCTTCCAGTTACTCAAATCTTGGCTGAAGACCGCCAGCCTTCAGGAACAGGACGAAATCTTGATCGAGCGCACACCGGTTTGGCTGGTGGAGGCTGCCCCGCTGCCTCGCTGAACCTCCTCCCAACGGCTTGCTGACCACCAAGCGGCGCACCTGCTCGCGCCAGACCCATGAAGGGGCTGCAAAAAGGACGGCAAGCAACGGGGTCAGGAACTGCTTACGGCTCCCCGAATCGGTTCAGGGCAACTTGGTCTCTTTCCACCTCGTTGACAGCTTCGGCGCGGTCCAGCTATACTGCCCAATGTCTCAATTCCCTCTCAGGAGGTTTCCATGGACCGCGCCGAACTTGAGCGTTTGTTGCGGCAGAAGCCGTTTCAACCTTTCCGTATCTATGTGAACGATGGGCGCGTCTATAATGTTCGCCCGCGGATGAATCTTCTCGCCGAGTCGTTCATCAAGATCGGCATCCCGCACCCAACGCTTGCCGAACCGATGTGCGACCATACCGAGTTTGTGTGGCTCAAGGACATTACGCGCCTCGAGCTGCTTTCGATAACCCCGCCCGTTTCCTCGTGAGGCAAGACCACCGTGCGTCAGGAAGACTTACAAATCCTCCTCCAGCGAATTCCCTGTCCACTGCTGCGCCTCCACCTCACCAACGGCCGGACCTTCGACATCCGAGATCCCGAGCAGGTCCTTGTCAGCCCCTCGACCGTTGAACTCCTCATCCCCGGTGAGAAGAGCCGGGAGGCCGTCATCAGCTTGTTGCATGTCATCTGGGCCGAGGTCGTTTCGCCTCCTTGAGACAACATGGCTCCCTCATGCGACTACTTTGCGCCGCCGCCACGTCGCCCCAACCAAGCCGGCGATGCCAAGGCTCAGCAGCGCCAGCGATGACGGTTCGGGAGTGGAGGTGGCGGCGCTAGTGCCGGAAATGCTGACGTTATCCACACGGTCGGTTCCTGTCGACCCAACCGTTCCACCACCTGTTGACGTTGTTGAAGTGTCAACCAGGCGCACTCCAACGATGCCATCTGGAAGACTGAAGGACCCGAAACTGGAGGCGCTCATCCTGGTCGTACTGTTCCAGGTAACGTTCGGCACGGTATAGGTCGTAAGGTCCGTCCAGATCGAGCCGTTTAAGCTCGTTTGCAACTTGAAATCCCTCGGCCCGGTGGCGGAGCTGGTTTGATCGAAAGTCAGCATCAAGTTGGTCCGCCCGGTTGTGCTAAAATCGAACTCGTAGTAGTCGCCGATGGCCCAGTGGGTCGAGCTGAAGGAATGTGCCGAGCCGTTTCCGAGCGGGTTGCTGTAGCTGGTGGCACCCGTGTGGAACCCCGACGCCGAGCCAGCCCCCAGTTCTGGTGTAAACGGGCCGGCGGTTATGGGCTGCGAGGTCTCGAACGTCCAGTCCGCGATGAGATCAGCCTGTGCGGACTCCACGAACAGCCCACCGCAGCCGAACACGATGAGCATCGACAGGGCCAACAACCGAAGCGTTGCACACATGATGGTATTCCCAGGAATTGCGAAACAGAGTGAGCGGAACGTACGCACCAGGCGCCCCGGCGCGAAACGGCGCACGACCACCCGGCCACGGCCTTCCGCACCGGTGGCGTTTCCTGACCGGTGGGCAGACCCCAGCAATCAGCGCGCAGCTAAGAGAGATACACTCTTTTTTCAGGGCACGTCTTGTGCCAATTCCGCCGCTCGGTGCAGCCGTTCGTCTTGCGGGCCTGCCACGGACGGCTGCCGCGGAGCCCTACTCCTTGGCGAGAAACGACTTGCCGCGCAGGTCCACGGTGACCTCAGCCTGTCTTGGGGCAGTTTCGGCGGGGGAGATGGGCGTTAACGAAGGCGAGCGCGGGGCGTAAAGGGTGTAAACGGCGGTTAACGGTTGCCTCGTTGCCAAACAGGAGTTTGGGAACGTCCCTTGGCGAAACTCTGTTTCACACGCCCTCGCCAAACAGGGTTTTCCGAAGCAGCGTTCCCAAACAGGAGTTTGGGAACGAGGGAACGAGGGAGGAAAAGAATGCCGGCAGCGGGAAAACGTGCTGGGGTTGCAACGCCTGGGCCCATCCGCGAAGATGAAGCCGTACCAAATGGAGGGGCACGCATGAGCACCACCGAAGTGGAAACGCCTGTCGTCTTGGGCCCGGAGCTGGCCGGTACCCTAATGACGCCGGAGGAGTTCGATGCCGTCGAGGAGTGCGACGAACTGTATGTTTATGAACTGATTCATGGAGTGTTGGTCGTGAATCCTCCTCCTCTGGAAGGCGAACGTGGGCCCAATGACGAACTTGGCTATTTGCTCCACTTTTATCGCTACCAACATCCGCAGGGAGCGGCTCTGGACGGTACCTTGCCGGAACACCATGTGCGGACCCCCGACAGCCGCCGCCGGGCGGACCGCGTGATTTGGGCTGGACTGGGACGGCAACCGGATCCGCGCCGCGATACGCCCACGATCGCGGTCGAGTTTGTCTCCGCGGGCAAGAAGAACCGCTTGCGGGATTACGTCGAGAAACGCCACGAGTATCGGGCGATTGGCGTCAGCGAATACTGGATTCTCGACCGCTTTCGGCGCACCCTGACGGTCTATCGCACCGGCGTGCCCGAGCTGGTCCTTCACGAGAGCGAGACCTATCGCACGCCGCTTCTGCCTGGTTTCGAGTTGCCGGTGGGGCAGCTGCTGGCAGTGGCCGACCGTTGGGCCGAACGGTAGTCCTTTACCTCGTTCCCAAACTCCTGGCACTCTCTGGGAGGCTCGCGGATGAACCAACCAATGGAAGCCCTTTTCCAGGCGGCACTGGCTCTTCCACCCGACCAGCGCGCTGCCCTGGCCGAACAACTCCTGGACAGTCTTGCGGCGAAAGACCAGGCCGCGATCGACGCCGCTTGGGTTGAAGAAGCCGAACGCCGCTTGCAAGCGCTCGACCAGGGTAAGGTCAAGACCATTCCCGGCGAAGAAGTGCTGCGGTCGCTGTCGATCCGGAGGAAGTCATGAATTACTCCTTCCTCGAAGCGGCCCGGGATGAGCTCGAGGAAGCGGTCAGCCACGACGAAGGCCAGCGCCCGGGCCTGGGGGAGGAGTTTGCCCGAGAAGTGGAGCTTACGATCCAGAAGATGCTGAGCTGGCCCGCGGCCTGAACCCAGTTGGCGCCGAATATTCGCCGCTGCCGTACCAACCGATTCCCCTACGGCCTCGTTTACACGATCCGCCAGGAGGAGATCGTCATCCTCGCGGTTATGCACCTTCGCCGGAAGCCGGGATACTGGAAAGAACGCTTGCCGGAGTAAGGGACACGGTCAGAAAAACAAGCCGGCGGCGGAGAGCGTGGGCCGCTCCCGCCACCGCCATGCGCATCGGTTCGCTGCGTCGGTCCCCTTCCGGTCACGGCTTCTCCGGCCGCGGTGTGGCCTCCCAGATCTTCACTGTTCCGTCTTCCGCGCCGCTGGCCAGGCGGTGACCGTCCGGGCTGAAGACCACGCCGCGGCCACCGCCCTTGAGGGTGAGCATCTCTTGACCCGTCTGGGTATCCCACACCTTTACGGTCCGGTCCGAAGCAGCGCTGGCCAGGCGTTTGCCGTCCGGGCTGAAGACCACGAGCCTGCCATCGCCCTGGAGGGAGAGGAGTTCCTGGCCGGTCTGCGCATCCCATACCTTCCCTGCGCTGGCCAGGCGCTTGCCATCCGGGCTGAAGGCCACGCCGATGCCACCGCCCTTGCAGGTAAGGAGATCCTGGCCGGTCTGGGGATCCCACACCCTCACCGTGTTGTCATTAGAAGCGCTGGCCAGGCGTTTGCCGTCCGGGCTGAAGGCCACGCCGGTGACCCCGTTGGTGTGCCCCTTGAAAGTGAGGAGTTCCTGGCCGGTCTGCGCATCCCATACCTTTGCCGTGCCGTCCGCAGAAGCGCTGGCCAGGCGTTTGCCGTCCGGGCTGAACGCCACCCTCGTGACACGCGTGGTGTGCCTCTTGCAGATAAGGAGTTCCTGGCCGGTCTGCGCATCCCACACCCTCATCGTGTTGTCATTAGAAGCGCTGGCGAGGCGCTTGCTGTCCGGGCTGTAGGCCAGGCTGTTGCCCGGGTCGGGGGGCCCCGGGAGGGAGTGGGGGTCCTGGCCGGGCTGCGGCCGGAGCAAGCAGGGCGTCCGGCAGGAGCGCGACGCGCGA
>JBGQLF010000671.1:0-6244 GCA_041499985.1 Gemmataceae bacterium | reverse complement strand
GTAAGCTCGTTGGCAACGTTCAGCGAAAAGTCACCGACTAGCGGCATGGTGGACACCTGTTCGCGGCAAAACGTCAACCCAGCCAGGTTCCGCACGAGCAGGAGATCCGGCCCATAGCCTGCAATCTGGCGCAAGAACGCCTCTTCGCCCGGCTTGACGATACGCAGCGTCGCCAGGCCGATCGGCATGCCGGCTGAGCGTGCCCGGACCACGGCCTCTCGATAACGACGTACATCCTCGAAGTCGCAATATACCAGCGCCGGCCGTGGCAGCGGCCTCGGGGGCGTCCAGGCCAGGACCGCGTCAAGCTGCTCCAGCGTGCGCACCAGGACATACAGATGAGTCGATGCGGCGGGTTGGGAGCCATCCTTGCTCGGTCGAACAATCTCGCGACGGAGTTGGTCCAGTGCATCCGGGACAGCAATGCGGCGACGACTGGCCGCCGACCGGCGTTCGAGCAGCAGAGCCACCGCCTGTCGTCGCAAGTCGTTGAGCACGCTCTTGGGCACGAGCACCGGGTCGGGAAGGTCCGCCTCGACACTTGCCAACTCGAACGGCGTCTCGCCCAGGCGGCCAAGCTGTTCGCGCAGCACCTCCAGCGTGAGCGGATGTTTGCGCGCGAGTTCCAGCGGGCCGGGCCAGGACACATCTGCCTGGCGCCCCGTGTCGTCGCATAGGCTCAGGTGCAAGGCCTCTCCGGGCCTGCCCCGTAAGCGCGCGCCGATCGGCACGCGCTGGGCCGGGCGGTCGTTGGCGTAGCTGCGTTCCAGGCGCTTTCGCAGAGCCGGATCATCCGTCTTCCACACGAGGCTGCCGATGGACACGGCTGCCAGGTTCACGTCGCCACGGCGGAAAACCAGCTCTACCCTCCTGGCTCCAGGCCCGCGGATTGGCTTACGTGAGCTCCAAGGATGGTTGACGGCGAAGATGCGGCCGCCCTGTTCATCCTGCTCCGGGTGTCCTTCGTCAAAGACGACACCATCGCCTGGCTTGATGAGGTTGTCCACGTCCTCCGCGGCCAACTCGACGACAACGCCATGCTCCGTCTTGCCCACGACGGTGCCGACGCGCACGCCCCGGCTCTTGGGAAAGCGGCCGTTGACCAGGACCTGATGATTGACCCCGTCCAGGAAGCCGCGTGTCAGGCCGCGCGAGAAGCTTTGAGCCAGGTCGAGTTGTTCTTGCCGCGACAACGTGAACGGGCGCTGTTCCAATGCCGCCGTCAGGGCGGCGCGATAGGTCTGCGTGGTCGCCGCGACATACTGGGCACTCTTGAGCCGGCCTTCGATTTTGAAGCAGCGGACGCCGAGCTGGACCAGCGGATCGATCAGATCGTACGCTGCCAGATCCTGAGGGCTCAGCAGGTACGCTTTGTCGCCGAGGTCCCGTGGCTGGCGATCCACGAGCATTTCGTAGGGCATGCGGCACGCCTGGGCACACTGGCCCCGGTTGGCGCTTCGGCCGCCGAGGGCCTCGCTGGTCAAACATTGTCCGCTGTAGGCCACACACAGGGCCCCGTGGACAAACACCTCCAGCGGCATGTCGGTCTGGCTGGCTAGGCGCTCGATGTCGCTGAGCGACAGCTCCCGAGCAAGGATGACGCGCTCGACACCGAGTTCACGGACAAAGGCGATGCCGTGTGGCTCCGTCAGAGTCATCTGCGTCGAGCCGTGGATGGGCAGCTCAGGGACCAGACGCTGGATCAGGCGGGCCAGGCCGAGATCTTGCACAATGACCGCATCGGCGCCGGCCTCGGCTAATGCAGCCAGGAAGCGAACTGCCTCGGGCAATTCGTCCGAAAAGATCAGCGTATTGAAGGCAACGTAACCACGGACATTGCGCTGGTGCAGGTAGTTGAGGACCTCCGGCAGCTCCTCGAGCGTGAAATTCGTGGCGCGATGGCGGGCGTTGAAGAGCGGCAGCCCGAAATAGACGGCATCAGCCCCATTGGCGACAGCGGCCCGCAGAGCCTCCCAGTCACCGGCGGGCGCGAGTAGTTCGGGGCGTGGATGTCGATGCGGGGACACGAGGACACCTCCCTCCAGCAAGCAACGTGTAAGCAACCATTATACACGGCGAGGGAAGAAGGCAGGGGAATGGCCACTGGATCGTTTCGAAATCTCCCCCCAGAATCTGTCGAGCAACGGGCTAGGGCCACAAGCGGCCCAGCTCCTGCAAGCGCCAGCAGCGCTGCTGCCACTCCGCGGGTTCCAGGCTATGGACCGCACCGCCCGCATCCAATTCCAGGCCCGTGAGCACCTGGGTCCAGAGAAGGATCTGCCTCACGTCTCCTTCGACCGGGGAGGGAAGCTTCCACAACCGAGCCGTCTGATCACGGCTGCCGGTCAACAGGATTTGCCCATCTGGACTGAACGCCACGACTTGGACCGCATCGCGGTGTGCCAGAGCGGGGCCAAGCGGCTTTCCCGTCGCCGCATCCCACAGCCGAGCGGTGCCATCTTCACTGCCCGTAAGTACCGTGCGGCCATCCGGCCCAAACGCGACGGTCGCTACCGCACCCTGATGGGGCAGAGCAGGCCCCAGCGGTTTCCCCGTGGCGATGTCCCACAACCTTGCCGTGCGGTCTTGGCTCCCGGTCAGCAGGACCTTACCATCCGGACTGAAGGTCAGCGCCAGGACCGCGTCCTGATGTGGTAACGGTCGGCCGATCGCTTTGCCTGTCGACGAGTCCCACAGCCGGGCGGTCCTATCCGTACTGGCGGTCGCCACCATCTGGCCATCGGGGCGAAAAGCCACCGCCTGGACCGCGCCCTGATGCGCCAGCGCGGCGCCGACTGGCTTGCCTGTGGTCACGTCCCACAAGCGGGCGCTTCGGTCCCAGCTGCCGGTCAGTACTAGCCGGCCATTTGGACTCCAGGCCAGGGCCGAAATGGCGTTGCGATGCGCCAGCACGGGAGCGTGCGGCTCACCGGTCGCCGCATGCCACAAGCGAGCGGTCCGGTCCCAGCTGCCGGTGAAGATCGTTTGGCCATCGGGGCTATAGCGCAGGCCTCCGATCCGATCGGCATGTTTCAAAGGCGAGCCGATCGGTTTGCCGCTAGCCGTCTCCCACTGCTGGCCCGTGCCATCCCCACTGCCCGTCAGCACGGTCCGGCCATCGGGGCTGAAAGCGAGGGCCCAGACCGGGGCCTGATGGCGGAGTGGTTCGCCGCGCGGCGCGGCTGTCAGGACATCCCACAATTGGGCTGTGTGATCGAGGCTGCCGGTCAGCACAGTCCGGCCGTCGGGACTGAACGCGACCGCCTGAACGGCCCCGCGATGCGCCAGCGTCGGGCCCTCCGAACCATCCTCGGCCAGTTCCCAAAGCCAGGCCTTACCGTCCGCGCATCCCGTCAGGACCGAGTGACCGTCGGGACTGAAGGCCACCGTCTGCACCGCACTGGAATGCAGGAGCGCAGGCCCACACGGCTGTCCCAGGGCCGTGCGCCACAAGCGAGCCGTGGCATCCTTGCTGCCGGTCAGCACCAGTTTGCCGTCCGGGCTGAACGCCACCGCTTGCACGACGTCGGCGTGGGGGAACGACTGTCCCAGCGGTTTGCCGGTGCCGGCGTCCCAGAGTCGGGCGGTCTTGTCCTGGCTGCCCGTCAAAACCGTGCGACCATCAGGGCTGAACGCCACGGCCGTGACCTCTTGCTGATGTTGCAAGGGCTCGCCGACGGGCTTGCCCGTGGCGGTCTCCCAAAGACGCACGGTGTCTGCGGAACCGGTCAAGAATGCTCCGCCATCGGGACGAAAGGCGAGCACGCGGACCGGACCAGAATGCCGCAGCGCCGGGACGACGGGCTTGCCCGTTGCGATTTCCCACAGCTGGGCCGTCTGATCTTCCCTGCCCGTCAGGAGGAGTTGGCCGTCCGGACTGAACGCCAGCGCCTGCACCGGGCCGAGGTTTTCCAGGACTCGACGTAGGACCGGCTTGGGCCCTGCAAGATCCCACAGCCAGGCGACGGGGCCACTCCGCGTCAAGACCGTGCGCCCGTCGGGGCTATAGAGCGCGCCGTCGAGCGGGTTCGGATGTTCCAGTGCCAGGTCGAGTCGTTTCCCCGTGGCCACGTCCCAGAGCCAGGCCCGTTTCTCATAGCCCGCTGTCAAGATCGTTCGACCGTCGGGGCTGAAGGTCGCACTGAGAATCGGGACACGTTGTTCGAAGCATCCCCGCAGAGCGTGCAGCTGGCGGCGCCAGGCGGCCAGGTTTGACCGGATAATCCTCTCGAGATCAGGCGCCTGGAGCGGTGCAATTTCCAGGCTGCGGGCCAGCCAGAGCATCCCGCGGCCCAGGTCACCCTGCTCGCACAGCATCAGGCCCCGGTCCAGGGCTAAGCCGACGGACAAACGCTGCGTCAAGGTGTGTTGGGACTGGACGGTCTTCAAGAGCTGTTCCGCCTGCCGGCGCAGCCGATCCGAGTCGTCCAGGGCGGCCAAGGTTTTCTCCTGTTCCCACTGAAGCCGGGCCGCCGCGCGCGACTGGTGCAGGCCGAAGTTGATCGCAAGGATGAGGATCGCCACCAGCGTGACCAGGGCCAGATCACTGACCATCGCCAACGCCGGATTGCGCCGCCGCCAGCGCCAAAGCCGAGCCAGCACGCGCACCGGCCGGGCTCGGATCGACTCGCCTTGCAGAAAACGATCCAGATCCTCGGCGACTTCCTGGGCCGAGGCGTAGCGCTGTTGGGGATCCTTGGCCAGGCACTTCAAGCAGATCGTCTCCAGGTCCCGTGGTACCTTGGTCCGCACGCGCGACGGCGCCAGCGGTTCTTCCGAGACCACCTGCATGACGGTGTCCAGTACGGTCTCTGCCCGAAACGGCGGCCGGCCCGTAAGCAGCTCATACAGGATCGCTCCCAGACTATAAACATCGGCAGCGGTCGTGATCGCGCCCTTTTGGCCAGAAGCCTGTTCCGGCGCCATGTAGCCGGGCGTTCCCACGATGACGCCCGATTGCGTCAGGCCGTGGTCCACTTCGCTCCGCTTGGCCAGGCCGAAGTCCGTGACATGAGGCTGTCCCGCAGCATCGAGCAGGATGTTGGCCGGCTTCAAATCCCGGTGCAGGACGCCGCGCTGATGGGCGTGGTGGACGGCGCGCGCCACGGTCGCCAGGAGCTCGGCGGCAGCAAGTGGATCGGCGAGGAACCGGCGCAGATGCTGGGCCAAGCAACCGCCGTCCAGGAACTTCATGGTAAAAAAATGCTGGCCGTCGTGCTCGCCGACCTCGTAGATCGATACGATGTGCGGATGCTCCAGGTTGGCCGCGGCCTCGGCCTCGGTGCGGAACCGCTCCAGCTGGGCCCGCGTGGCAAACTGGCCGGCGAGGATCATCTTGAGAGCGACCACGCGTTGGAGGGGCACATGCCGGGCCTTGTAGACGATGCCCATCCCGCCGCGGGCAATCTCCTCGAGCAACTCGTAGTCGCCGAAGCGCTGCACCCGGTTGGCTGGCCCTGCCGAATCCTCTTCCGTGGGAAGTTCTGGCGACGGAGCGGGTAGCCCCAAGGAATTCTCGGGAGACGACCCAGGGCGAGAGGGCGGCGCCGAATCCACTAGCACGTCGGCAGCCGCTGGCCCATCGGCAACAGCTGCGTCGGCGGGCGATTGTGCTCCGGCGCGCGCCACGGCGTCCTGGTTGCGGCGCGCCTGATCAACTTCCACAATGGAAAGCTTGGCGACGACTTCGTCCAGGTGCAGATCCCACTCGCCCGAATCGAGCGGTTCACGAGCCAAGTCGGTTCCTCGTACTTCAGCCATGCAAGATGTCACCAAAGGAAGAATAGGCCAGAAAACCAGCCTGGGCAGGCGCGCACTCGTGTCGCAACAGAAACGACGTATGCCCGGGGCATAAGGATTCCGCTGAGCGCAGAAGGTCTTTACTCGGAGCCTGTTTTTCTGTTCCCAGCGCAGCGGACAACATGGCTGAAGCGGCTCGGCAGGGGCTTGCAGGTGGTCTATGGCAGGAGGGCTTGCGCTTCGTGGCTGAGCAGCTGGAGCTCGAGCCGTTGATCCCAGCTCGGCGTAGAGTTGCCGGCGGCTGGCTTCTCTGCCAAGGCCTTGGCCAACCATTGGCGGGCCTGGGCGGTCTGCCCTAGCTGGTGGTGCGCCATCGCCAGGAACAGCCAATCGAAGACCGTGCCTCCCTGGCCATGCAGCGTGATCGCTTCGTTCAAGCGTTGAACGGCATCCGCGAATCGGCCGGCGCGGTACAGAGCAGCGCCAAGCGTGTTCAGGTAAGTGG
>JBGQLF010000670.1:0-6249 GCA_041499985.1 Gemmataceae bacterium | reverse complement strand
GTCGAACAGGTGCGCGCGGGGGCGTGCGGTCTGAAACTGCATGAGGATTGGGGCACGACTCCGGCTGCCATCGATACGTGCCTGCGCGTGGCCGACGACATGGACGTGCAGGTGGCCATCCACACCGATACGCTCAACGAGTCCGGCTTCGTCGAGGATACCATCGCCGCCATCGCCGGCCGAACCATCCACACCTACCACACCGAGGGCGCCGGCGGCGGCCATGCTCCCGACATCATCCGCATGGCCAGCCTGCCGTACGTGCTGCCGTCGAGCACCAATCCGACTCGGCCCTTCACGGTGAACACGATCGACGAACACCTCGACATGCTCATGGTCTGTCATCACCTGTCGCGGTCGGTGCCCGAGGACGTGGCCTTTGCCGAGAGCCGCATCCGTGCCGAGACCATCGCCGCCGAGGACATCCTGCACGACCGCGGCGCCCTGAGCATGCTTAGCTCCGACTCGCAGGCCATGGGCCGGATCGGTGAAGTGATCCTGCGCACCTGGCAGACGGCCCACAAAATGAAGGTGCAGTTCGGCCCCTTGGCCACGGATAGCCCGCGCCACGACAACAACCGCGCCAAGCGCTATGTCGCCAAGTACACGATCTGCCCGGCCATCACGCACGGCCTGACCCGGCACCTGGGCAGCATCGAAGCGGGCAAGTGGGCCGATCTAGTGCTGTGGAAGCCAGCCTTCTTCGGCGTCAAGCCGGAACTGGTGCTCAAGGGCGGCCTGATTGCCTACGCCCAGATGGGAGACGCCAACGCCAGCATCCCGACACCGCAGCCGGTCTTTCCGAGGCCCATGTTCGCTTCGTATGGGCGGGCCATGACGCTGAGCAGCCTGACCTTTATGTCGCAGGTGGCGCTGGACGAAAAGGTGCCCGAGCGCTACGGGCTCCAGCGGCCGGTGATCGCGGTGCAAAACTGTCGCAAGATCGGCAAGGCGGATCTGCCGCACAATGATGCGACACCCGAGATTCGCGTCGATCCGGACACGTACCGGGTCTGGGCGAATGGGGAGCTGCTGACGTGTGAGCCGGCGAAAGTGCTGCCGCTGGCGCAGCGGTATTTCTTGTTCTGAACCTTGTCTGCTCTGTCGAGCGCAGGTCCCTCAAACCTCCAGCCCCACCGCACGCATCAGCGCCAGGGCATTGCTCTGGCGCACTACTCCCGGACGCATCCGGTAATCGAAGGTGATCGTGCCGTCGGCGAACTGATCCTCGAAATGGACGTTCACCGCTCGGGGAGCCAAGAGATCGGCGATATGCGTCAGAGCCAAGTCATGGGTCGTGATCAGACCCAGGGCACCATATTGCACCAGGCTGCGAACCACGCCTTCCGCGCCCAGACGGCGATCGTGCGAATTGGTGCCATGAAAGATCTCATCCAGGAGGAACAGCAGCGGCCGAGATCCCTTGGCCAGATCCACCAGCTGGCGCACGCGCGTAATCTCGGCGAAGAACCGCGAACGCCCCGCCTGGAGCGAATCCTGAATGCGCAGCGTGGCCCCAATGCTCAACGGTGACAGTCGCAGTCGAGTCGCTCGCACCGGTGCCCCGGCCAGAGCCAGCACCGCGTTCACGCCGAGCGTCCGCAACAGCGTACTCTTGCCGGACATGTTCGAGCCACTCACCACCAACACGCGCAGCTCGCCTCCGAAACGAACATCGTTGCGCACACAGGTTGTCTTCGGAATCAACGGATGGCCGAGTCCTTCGCCCTCGTAACAGGGGCCTTCGGATACGATCTCCGGGAAAGGATCGGCCGGGTTCTCGTAGGCATAGCTGGCCAGCGCGCTCAGGGCCTCGAATTCACCCACGGCGGCCAGCCAGCGCGCCAGCGCCGGACCGCCCTGGAGACGCCACTTTTCCAGCGCGAAGGCCAGCTGCGTGGTCCATAAGAGCAGCGCACCCAAGGGGGCAAAGTACGGATTACGCTTGGCGTTGAGCCAATCCAGGAGGAAGACCAGCCGGGCGATGGCCTGCGACGGCGGCCGGCCCGTGATGCGCAGCTCCGCCTGGAGCCGGACCAGACGGGAGGCCTGGAAACGCTCGTTTTCCAACAGCGCGAGCAGGCCGGCCAGGAGCAGCAGGTCGCGGCCACGTCGCTCGACGTCCGCCACGACCATCTGGACACGGGAACGTAGCCGCAGGGCCAGGCCAATCTCGAGAACCAGCGCCGCCAGGAGGGGAATCGGACCCGTGTCGTAACAGGACCAGCCAACCAGGGCAGTGACCGCGAGCGCCGCGGCCCCGGTGACAAGCAGACGGACCCCGCGCGCCGGCAGGATCGCCGGCCGGGCACCCCATTCGACGAGCCTGGTGAAATCGACGCTGGCGGCTCCGCCGGCGCCCTGCAAGGCTAGCGTTTCCCGGAAATCGAGCCGCTCGCGCAGTTCAGCCACGGCGGTCTGGCGTGCCTGGATTTCATCCGGAGCAGCTGCGGAGCAAAGCCAGGCGGCCAGCGTGTTCTCGCCCACGCCCAGCCGCGCGGTGCACAGCAATTGGAAGAGCGAACCGGCGCCAAAGAGATCCAGGTCCGCGGCGTAGGGGTGCGCGGGCTCGAGGAAGCGCGCGCCCGGTTCGCCCTGGCCGCTCCACCGATCTTCCAGGCGCGCCAGCCCCCGTTCGTAGAAGGCAGCCGCTCGCCCGGCACGGTGGCAGGCCCGGATCACGCGCTGGTGCAGGCCGAGGAGAGTCAAGAAGACGGCCACCAGGGACGTCAACACGGCGGCGACCACGGCCACGCGTTCCTTCTCGAAGAGGACAAAGGCCAGCGCCATCAGCGGGATGAAAACCGAGACGCGCAGGTTGCCGAGGATCTGCTCCCACCGTATCTGGCGAGCTTCTTCGGTCCGCCGGGCCGCGAGGCGCTGAGTGTACTCGGCGTGTGGGCCTGGCGCTACGAATGACCGTGTTTCCCGCTCCGATAGTTCCACAATATGTTCTCCGGCTCAAGCTGGGCGAGATCCACTCCTTCGCCCCACGGCTGATCGAGTAGGCTATCGTAGCCTTTCGGATGATACGGCTCAACAAGAGATGCCGCAGCGCGGTAGGATGAGGGTGGACAACGCCCTAATGTGAGGACAAAGGACCTGTTGTGTCACGTAGCCACAAGCGTCCTCGCTTGTGGGCTGGAGCAGCTCACAAGCGAGGACGCTTATGGCTACGAGCCGACAACAAGTCTTCTAATCTTGCATTAGGCCTCTAGGGGACGATGAGGCAAAACAGCAATCCTCAACGACGCGGAAGCGAACGTGAGTCACATTCTCCTGGTCGATGATGAAGAGGCGGTCTGCTGGGCCTTGCAACGCGCCCTGACCCGCGAAGGACATCAGGTCAGCGTTGCGGCGTCGGCCGAGGAAGCGCTGGCCCTCGCGGCGCGCCAGCGTCCCGATGTGGTCATCCTCGATGTCCGCTTGCCTGGCATGGACGGTTTGACGGCTCTGGAGCGCTTACGCCCCATCACCCAGAACGCCCCGGTGATCATCGTGACGGCGTTCGGCAACTTGACCACGGCCGTGCAGGCGGTCCAGGGGGGAGCCTTTGATTATCTCGCCAAGCCGTTTGATCTCCAGCAAGCGCTCGATGCCGTGGCGCGCGCGCTCCAGCGGCGGACGCTCCAACACTCGGCTCCCACCGACCTGGACGAGCCGGCCGCTGGAGCGGAAGAGATCGTCGGCCACAGCCCGGCCATGCAGGTGGTGTTCAAGCGCATCGCGCTGGTCGCTCACCGCGACGCCTGCGTGCTCATCACCGGCGAAAGCGGCACCGGCAAGGAGTTGGTCGCCCGGGCCCTGCACCGCCACAGTCCACGACGCGAGCGGCCCTTTCTGCCGGTCCACATCGCCGCGCTCAACCCCAACCTGGTCGAAAGTGAACTTTTCGGACATGTCCGGGGCGCATTTACCGGAGCATCGCAGGCCCGGCCCGGACTGCTGGCCCTGGCCGAGGGCGGCACCGTCTTTCTGGACGAACTGGCGGACATTCCGCTGCCGGTCCAGGTCAAGCTCTTGCGTGTGCTGGAGCACAATGAGGTCTGGCCGGTCGGAAGCACCGTGCCGCAGCCGCTCAGTATCCGCATTCTGGGGGCGACGCACCAGGATTTGCCGCACCTGGTCGCCGCGGGCAGCTTTCGCCACGACCTGTTCTTTCGGCTCAATGTCTTCCAGATCCACCTGCCCCCGCTGCGCGAACGGCCCGACGATATCGGCCCCCTGGCCGAGCACTTTCTGCGGCGTTTCGAGCCTGGGGCCGTGCCGCTACGTCCGGAAACCGAGCGCTTCTTGACCACATTGCCGTGGCGGGGCAATGTGCGCGAGCTGCGCAACGCCCTGGAGCACGCTGCGATTCTGGCCCGGGGTGGACCGCTGTTGCCGGAACACCTTCCCGCACGGATCGCCGAGCCGGCATCACGGAACCTGGCCGAGCAGCTGGCCGACACGGTGCGCCGGTGGCTCGCCGAGCAGGTGCGCGCGACGGCCACGGAAGGGCCACAGGAACTGTATGCCGAGCTGCTGCGCTGCATCGAGCCGGCGCTGCTCGAGGACGTGATGCGGCGTGTCCAGGGGAACCGGTGGACCGCGGCGCGCTGGTTGGGATTGAATCGCGCCACGGTCCGCAAGAAGCTGGCTCAGTACAACCTTCAGGAGGCCGGACTTCGCCCGCCGTCCTGACCGCGGCCTCTCGTTCCCACGCTCCGCGTGGGAACGCACTGGGGCGACGCTCTGCGTCGCGGGACTGCGCCGTACAGAAGGCTGCCGAGCGGAGCACAGACGCGACGCCGAGCGTCGCAGTAAGGCATTCCCACGCAGAGCGTGGGAACGAGAAAGAGACTTCACCGAGGACCTTACGCATGGCCGACGCACAGACCGGATCGACCCCACCGCAGGAAGAACCGTGGATCGAGGTGACGAGCTCACGCCACTTCGCCGACTGGCTCGCCGAGCAGCAAGTGAGCCTCGGCTTCACCACGTATCAGACCAACAAGCTGTTCGTGTTGGGGCGGCACCCCAGCAGCCAGCTGACGGTGAACGAGCGCACCTTCGACCGTTGCATGGGGCTGTGGGCGGACGGCCAGACTCTCTGGTTGAGCACCCGCTACCAGCTCTGGCGCTTCGAGAACGTCCTTCGACCGGGGGAACTGTACCAAGGGTGTGACCGGCTGTATGTGCCCAAGACCGGCCATACGACCGGCGACCTGGACGTGCATGACCTCGCTGTCGACGCTAGCGGCCGGGTGGTCTTCGTCGCGACGTTGTTTGGCTGCCTGGCGACGCTCAGCGAGCGCTATAGTTTTACGTCCTTGTGGCGCCCGCCCTTCCTTAGCAAGCTCACCGCGGAAGACCGCTGCCATCTCAACGGCCTTGCCCTCGAAGACGGCCGGCCGCGTTACGTGACCGTGGTGAGCAGGAGCGACGTCACAGACGGCTGGCGTGACCGGCGTCGGGATGGGGGGGCCGTCCTGGAGGTGCCCAGTGGCCGCGTGGTGGCGGAACGGCTGTCGATGCCGCATTCGCCGCGGGTTTACCGAGGGCGGTTGTGGCTGCTGAACTCCGGCACCGGCATGTTCGGCAGCATCGATCCGACCAGCGGGACGTTCGTCACCGTGGCGTTCTGCCCCGGGTACTTGCGTGGCCTGGCCTTTGTCGGCGAGTACGCGATTGTCGGCTTGTCGCGGCCGCGGCATGAGAAGACATTTACGGGTCTCGAATTGGATCAGACACTGGCTCAGCGGGGGGCCGAGGCCCGGTGCGGGCTGCATGTGATCGACCTGCGGACGGGCGATACGGCTCACTGGGTGCGCGTGGAAGGGATGGTCCAGGAACTGTACGACGTGGTCATCCTGCCAGGCGTCACCCGGCCGATGGTGCTGGGCTTCAAGAGTAACGAGATCCAGCAGCTGATCACGACCGGCGAGGAGGGGCGCTTGTGAGGATTCCCGGCTCGCGGTTTTGCTCTATCGCCGATCCTGACGTGACTGCCGGCGCGTACGGCAAGCAGCGGTTTGTCCCGCATAAGCCGAGAACACAAGGGCGACTGGCATGCCTGGCACTAGGAGTCCGTCCGAGTAATCACCCTCCTGTACCCCAGGATTGCCCTAATGCAGCTGGGCGAAGACAATAGTAGCTGCCAAGTGATTCCGCATCCCCATCGCCGTTGAGGAGCTACTGGGATGGACCACACAGCTGCCAAAACCTACCGCCCCTGGAATCCCGAACAGTATCAGCAGCAAGCCCATT
>JBGQLF010000669.1:0-6262 GCA_041499985.1 Gemmataceae bacterium | reverse complement strand
GGGATCGTTCCGTCTAGCACCGTGGTCCACTTTACCTCAGCAAATCTACCCACCGGAGACGACCACGGCAAATGATTTTCCCCGTTGCCAGCCGACCGGTGCCGGCCGCGCCGCGTCTGCTAGGCAGGCGGGGCCCAAAAACTGTGCTTGCAAGAATCGTCCAGAAAACGAATGATGCGGCCTGGCTTGGACCCGATCCGATAGCGTGGGTGGAACATGTCCGAACCGGCTGGCCGCAAGTTGCCGTTGTCGTTGCCGCGACGCTTTATCGGCGACCTGGTTCACTTTGCCCAACAGGTACCGACCGTGCCCGTGCAGCGGCGAATGAACCTCGCCGTCGTGGCGGCGGCGCGCCAGGCGGCGCAGCCGAAACCGAGCTGGTGTGCTCTGTTCACGAAGGCCTATGCCCTCGTGACGGCCGCCTCGCCGCCGTTGCGACGGGCCTACCTGTCCTTTCCCGCGCCGCACCTGTATGAGCATCCCCGCACGGTCGCGTCGGTCGCACTGGAGCGCCACTTCGGCGACGAGGAGGCAGTCTTCTTTGGTCATTTGGGCTCCCCGGAACAACGAACCCTGGTCGAGATCGATACCTGGTTGCGCTATCTCAAGGATCAACCGTTGGAACGGATCGGCGCCTTCCGCCGGGTGTTGCAGGTGAGTAGCTTGCCGCGCCCGCTGCGCCGCCTGCTTTGGTGGGTCGCCCTCAACGTCTCGGGTCGCCAGCGGGCCCGCTTCCTGGGCACGTTTGGCGTCAGTGTCTACGCGGGGCTAGGCGCCGCGTCCCTGCACCCGCTGTCACCGTTAACCACGACCTTGAATTACGGCGTCTTGGAGGCCGATGGCTCGATCGAGGTGCGGCTCATCTACGATCACCGCGTACTCGACGGCGCCCCCATCGCGCGGGCCCTGGGAGAGCTCGAACAGGTGCTCAAGTGCGAGATCATGGCGGAACTGCGTTACCTTCAGGCGCTGGAGGCAGCCTGAGGCCGAGTGTACGCGGCGCGGTAGATCGGCCGGCCTTCTAGGCGAAACTTGCGCTCGAAGGATGGAACGTCCATCCGTCTAGCCCAGAAAGTCTCTTGTCCAGTCGAGCACCAGGGGAGGTACGCTTGTCCACAACGGCGGAGATTCTTGCGTTGGCGTTTCAGCACAATTAAATGGGCCAGCGCGCGCGCTTCCTTGGGGGCCGCGCCAGCCAAAACCGGGCCGAATGCGACGATCCCGATTGCAGATTGGCGTTTCAATCTGCAATCCCCTGACTCAGCTTTCCTTGCAAAGCCGAGTGATGTACCGAAGCATATCACGCACCGAAATGACGCCGACCGGCAGGCCCTTGTGGAGCACGGGCATATGCCGGTAGCCACCCACGTCCATTTTGTGCAAGGCGAAGGCGAGCGTGTCGCTCGCGGTCACCGTCTCGGGATTGGGTGTCATGAACTGCTGGACTGGGAGACCACTGTAGTTCTCGTGCAGCCCGGCGATCCTGTACAACAAGTCGCGTTCACTGAAGATGCCCAGTAAACGGCGCTCCTTGTCCACGACCAGGAGCGCTCCCAGATCGCGATCCAACAGGAGCTTGAGGGCCTCGAAGACCGTCGTCGTCGGCAGCACGGTAACCGGCGGCTTGGGAGACAGAGTACTGACAGGGTCTTCCATCAGGCTCCGCTCAATGCGGTTCTGAGCGGTGGGCCGATCCAGCTGCGTCAGATCCTGCAAGCAGCTCGAGCACTCCTCGCTGCCGGGCAGGTTGTCTTGGCCGCAAGTGGGACAAATCATGTTGATTGCAGATTGTTGATTGCAGATTGCAGATTGCAGACGATTCTTCAAATCTGCAATCTGCAATCTGCAATCTGAAATTACTCCACAACCCAGCTATCGTCACTACTAAATAGGTCTTCGAGTTTGCCGCGTCCCTTCGACCGGATCACGTCTTCGACTTGCTTGTTGACCAGCTCATCATAGCAAGGCCGTTGGGCACACCGGAAAACACCCACGCATTCCGGGAAGCGTGGATAGACCATGCGACTGAGCAGGTAGGCCAGGCTCGGCTCCTCGGCTTTTTCATCGTGCATGAGCAGGTCGTCCACGGTGATGCCGTTGCCCAGGGTCACCACCTCGGGATCGAGGCCATTGAGGCGAATGCCCTTGTTGCGATCCTTGCCGAAGATCAGCGGTTTGCCGTGCTCCAAGTAAAGCGTGTTGTCGGCCTTGATGCTCTTGTCGGTGGCGTACTCGAAGACACCGTCGTTGAAGATCTTGCAATTCTGGTAGATCTCGATGAAGGCGGAACCCCTGTGCGCCGCCGCCCGCCGCAGTGTCTCGGTCAGATGGTTGATATCGACGTCGATCGTGCGGGCGACAAAGGTCGCCTCCGCGCCGATGGCCAGGGAGAGTGGCCGCAAGGGATTGTCGATCGAGCCCAGGGGACTGGACTTGGTGCGCGTCCCCGTGCGCGAGGTCGGCGAGTACTGGCCCTTGGTCAAGCCATAAATCTCGTTGTTGAACAAGAGGATCTTGAGATCCACATTGCGGCGGATGGCGTGGATCAGATGGTTGCCACCGATCGACAAGCCATCGCCGTCGCCGGTAATGACCCAGACCTGCAAATCGGGCCGGCACGCCTTCAGCCCCGTCGCGAAGGTAGGGGCACGGCCATGGATAGAGTGGAAGCCGTAGGTATTCATGTAGTACGGGAATCGGCTGGAGCAGCCGATCCCGGAGATGAACACCATCTTCTCGCGGGGAAACCCGAGCGCGGCCAGGGCCTTTTTCATCTGCGCGAGAATCGAGTAGTCCCCACAACCGGGACACCATCTCACATCTTGGTCCGTGGCCAAATCTTTCGCGGTCAGGGTGGGCAAGGGCGTTGCGGTCGACATAATGATCCTCTTACGATGAAGATGAAAATACCGCCAAGGACCGCCAACCGAGTCGTCCCGTGTGACTTCCGTCCTACGAACCTTCCCTGGCTAGCGCTTCCAGCTGGTCCGAGCGGTGTCTTACAAACTTTCCCTCGCTAGCGCTACTGGCTCGTCGATGTAATGCCTTCTATCGTTATTCTACCAACTCTTCCCTGAATCGGCTGTTGTCGCCGGTTGCTCCTCTGTTCTGTCTTCATTTTGGCGATCTTGGCGTCTTTGCGAGAGACCATCTTCTCAGGCCAAAACCTGGGCAATCTTTTCCTCAATCTCGCTCACCAAGAACGGCCGGCCCTGGATCTTGTTGAGGCCTTGGGCGTCGACCAGGTACTGCGCTCGGAGCAGAAAACGGAGCTGGCCGGCATTCAGCTCCGGCACGAGCACCTTTTTGTAGGAACGTAGCACTTCACCCGTATTGGAGGGCATCGGGTTAAGATAGCGCAAGTGGGCTTGGGCCACTTTGCAACCCTTGCGCTGAGCGCGCTGCACGGCTTCGGTGATCGCCCCGTAGGTACCGCCCCACCCGATGACTAACAAGTCGCCCTGGGAGGGACCGTGAACGGCCAGCGGCGGAATCTCCTTGGCAATGTTGGCAATCTTCTGGGCCCGGGTTCGCACCATGTGCTCATGGTTGCTGGGATCGTAGCTCACGTTGCCGGTCCCGTCTTCCTTCTCCAGGCCGCCGATGCGATGCTCCAGGCCTGGGGTGCCGGGGATGGCCCACTGACGAACCAGCCGCTCGTCACGTTGGTACGGCAGGAAGTGGGAGGCGCCGTTGCCATTGCTGTTTGGCTGCGTCGGATGCTGGACGGTGATCTTGGGAAAACTGGCGGCCTGGGGGATCAGCCACGGCTCGGCGCCGTTGGCCAGATACCCGTCGGACAGCAGGAACACCGGTGTCATGAAGCTAATGGCCAGGCGCACGGCCTCGAACACCATGTCGAAGCAATCCGCGGGAGAACACGGCGCCAGGATCGCGGCGGGGCACTCGCCATTGCGGCCGTACATCGCCTGGAGCAGGTCGGCCTGCTCGGTCTTGGTGGGCAAACCGGTGCTCGGGCCGCCGCGCTGCACATCGATGACCAGGAGCGGCAACTCGGTCATGACCGCCAGCCCAATCGCTTCCGACTTGAGGCAGATGCCCGGACCACTCGTGGCGGTCACGCCCAGGGCCCCGCCAAAGGACGCGCCGATGGCCATGCCGATGGCCGCGATTTCATCTTCCGCCTGAATGGTGCGGACGCCGTAGCGCTTCATCTCCGAGAGCTGGTGGAGAATATCGCTGGCCGGGGTGATCGGGTAGCTGGCATACACGAGCGGGATGTTGCCCACCGTGGTAGCGGCAACCAGGCCCAGGGCCAGCGCTTCGTTGCCTGTGATTTTGCGGTACCGTCCCGGCTTGATCGTCGCCGGCGGCACGCGAAAGTGCACCGGCAAGGCTTCGGTGGTTTCCCCGTAGTTGTAGCCCGCCTTGAGGGTGCGCGTGTTCGCTTCCAGCACCGCCGCGTTCTTGGCGAACTTGTCGCGGATCCAACGCAGGGTTGGTTCCATAGGTCGTTCGTACAGCCAGTACACCAGTCCGAGGGCGAAGAAATTCTTGCACCGATCGGCCTCACGAGGGCTGAGCTTGACTTCGGCAACGGCTGCACGGTTGAGGACGTTGATCGGAATGCGGAAGACGCGATAGGCGCTTAGGGAGCCGTCTTCGAGCGGGCTGGTCTTATAACCGGCCTTATGCAGGTCACTCGTGGTGAAGGCGTCCGAATTGACAATCAGGATGCCGCCTGACTCCAGGTCGCGCAGATTGGTCTTGAGGGCTGCCGGGTTCATGGCGATGAGGGCGTTGAGCTCATCGCCAGGGGTATGAATATCGCTGCTGCTGAAGTGCACCTGAAACCCGGAGACACCCGCGAGCGTCCCCGCGGGCGCCCGAATCTCGGCCGGGAAGTCCGGCAGCGTGCTAATGTCGTTGCCGAGAATGGCCGAGGCGTTGGTGAATTGGGTACCGGCAAGCTGCATGCCGTCGCCCGAGTCGCCGGCAAAACGGATGGTAGCCGACTCGATCTGTTGCACGGCCGCCTGCCGTGTGCGGGAAGCTGACCTTTCTCCCACTGGAGGATTGGACACAGTCATGACAAATACCACCTCTTCGTGATAGCAGATTGTAGATCTGAGATTGCCGATCGGCCCTTCAATCTGCAACCTCAAATCGGCAAGCTTGCTTGCCTTTAGGCTCCCTCGCGTTCGTGCTGCACGACGCCCGGATCGGGAGGTAAGTTGTAAATCGTTGCAGGAAAATGTTCGACCAAGTAATGCACAATCCGCTTGACCGACAACACGCCGACCACGCGGCCGCCTTCATCCACTACGGGCAAGTGCCGATAGCCACCTTCTTCCATGCGGCGCACGGCGGCGCCGACGGGCTCCTTGCGGTGGACGGACACTGGGTAGCGGGTCATACACTCGGCAATGGGTAGGGTCAAGGGCTTCCCGGCGGCCAAGACACGCCGCATCAGGTCGCGCTCTGTAAAGATGCCCACTAGGCGGTCGCCTTCGCACACGAGCACGCACCCCACGCGTTCCTGACGCATGAGAACTACGGCTTCCGCTACCGTTTGACTCGGCGCAATCTGAAGCGGCGGCGTCGGATGTAACCGCGACACACTATCAATCTTGAGATTCTTGGCCAGCTCCATAACGGGGTCTCGCCGTGAACCGGGTCGGACCGCGGGGCGTAGGGGGAAGGTTACCTTAAGAGGCTCGCCCTCTGTTGCCGTCACAATCTCCTGAGGGACCGCCTATCTTACAATAGCACTCGCGGCCCGGCCTGGCCTGGATTCTGCGGACCATTTCCGACTTGCCCGTGTGCTGGCTCCTTCCGCACTGGCTTGGCTCGCATGGCACTCGATCCCTGCCCTAGTGAAAATTCTCGGCAAAAACAGCGTGGGCGGCAAGAGCGAAATCCCAAGAGTCTCTCGCAAAGACGCAAAGATCGCCAAGGAGCAAATAACACCGCTGCGGAAAGGGGCTAGACCACACGACGTGGCCATGGCTATTCTGCATTCAGCTCCGAATCGGCTTTTCAGTGCTCCTTGGCGGTCTTTGCGTCTTTGCGAGAGACTCTTGATGCCCGACCCGATTCGTTTGCTGGCGACACTCACGAAAGCCGTTCAGGCTTTCCGCGGTACCTCCGGAAGGCGTGGCCGCTTCGTGCAGCTGCTTGACAGCAGTGAACTGCTCGTGGCGGGCGATCTGCACGGCAACGTGGAAAACTTCCGTCTGCTACTGCAAAGGGCAAATCTGGGCCAACACCCGCGCCGGCACCTGGTCTTGCAGGAGTTGGT
>JBGQLF010000668.1:0-6266 GCA_041499985.1 Gemmataceae bacterium | reverse complement strand
CAGCCGCGACACCTTGATCGCCACCATGCAGGCGTGGGTGCTCGACAAGGCCAAGCCCCTGGGCCAGATCCTCCTCGACCAGCGCCAACTCTCCCTGGAGCGGCTCCAGCTGCTCGACGCCCTCGTCGGCGAGCACCTCAAAGCTCATCACCACGACCCCCAGCAAAGCTTGGCCGCCGTCACCCCCGCGTCCTCCGTGCATCAGGTGTTGCTGCGTCTCGGCGATGACGACCTGCAAGCCAGCCTCGCCGTCGTCGGCTCCGCGCGCGCAGCCGAGCCCGAGGCCACCATCGACGACCGCCAGGCTCGGGGAGGCAGCCCAGTCGGGCTGCGCTACCGCATTCTGCGGCCGCACGCCAAGGGCGGGCTGGGCGAGGTGTCTGTCGCCGAGGACCAGGAGCTGCACCGCGAGGTGGCCCTGAAGGAGATCCAACGGCGGCATGCCCACGACCCGATCAGCCGCAGCCGCTTCCTGCTGGAGGCGGAGGTCACCGGCCGCCTGGAGCACCCGGGCATCGTGCCGGTCTACGGCCTGGGCCAGTACGATGACGGCCGGCCCTTCTACGCCATGCGCTTCGTCAAGGGCGACAACCTCAAGGAGGCGATCCGCCGCTTCCACGAGGCCGACCTGCCGGACCGCGACCCCTCCGAGCGCAGCCTGGAGTTCCGGCAGCTGCTCGGCCGGTTTGTGGACGTCTGCCACGCCATCGCCTACGCCCACAGCCGGGGCGTGCTGCACCGCGACCTCAAGCCGGGCAACATCATGCTCGGCAAGTACGGCGAGACGCTGGTGGTCGATTGGGGCCTGGCCAAACCGATCGACCGCCCCGAGCCGGCCCAGGTCGCGGACGAGGCCACGTTCCGGCCCAGTTCGGGAAGCGGGCTGCTGGTGACGCAGGTGGGTGCCGCCATCGGTACGCCGGCATACATGAGTCCGGAGCAGGCGTCCGGCCGGTTGGATCTGCTCGGCCCTGCCAGTGACATCTATAGCTTGGGCGCGACGCTGTACGCCCTGTTGACGGGCCGAGCACCGTTCCAGGAAGAAGACCTTGGTGACGTGCTCCAGAAGGTGCAGCGCGGAGACGTGGTGTGGCCCCGACAGGTCAAGCCGGCCGTGCCGAAGGCGCTGGAGGCGATCTGCCGCCAGGCGATGGCGCTGAAGCCGGAGGAGCGCTACCCGACGGCGTTGGCCTTGGCGGCCGATCTGGAGCACTGGCTGGCCGACGAACCGGTCAGCGCCTACCGGGAGCCGCCGCGGGATCGGCTGCGGCGCTGGGGGCGGCGGCACCAGCCGCTGGTGGCGGGGGCGACGGCGCTCTTGCTGTCGGTGGTGGCCGCGCTGGCCGTGATCACCTATGTGGCGCACCGGCAGCAGCAGGCGACGGAGGCAGCCCGCCAGGAGGCCATGCAGGAGCGCGACCGGGCCAACGCCAACTTGGCCCTGGCCCGGCAGGCGGTGGACAGAACGATCACGCGGGTGGCGGAGAACGAGCGCCTGAAAGAGGCGGACTTCCACCGCTTGCGCCGGGATCTACTGGCGAGCGCGGTGCCGTTTTATGAGCGGTTTGTGCGGCAGCGGGGCGCGGACGCACAGCTGGAGGCCGAGCGTGGCCGGGCTTATGGCCGGCTGGGATATGTGCGGGCGGAGATGGGGGAGAAGGAACAGGCAGTCGAGGCGTACGAGCAGAAGCGGGCCATCTTCGCTTGGCTCGTCGGCGCCTTTCCGGCGCTACCCGCCTACCACCAGGACCTGGCCAAGAGCCACAACAGCTTGGGCATCGCGCTGGCCGAGCTGGGCAAGCGGGCGGACGCGGAGGCCGCCTACCGCGCCGCCCTGGGCCTTCAGGAGCGTCTGACCACCGACTTTCCCGCCGTGCCCGACTACCGCCGGGACCTGGCCGCCAGCCACAACAACCTGGGCAACCTGCTGAAAGACCTGGGCAAGCGCGTGGAGGCGGAGGCCGAGTACCGCGCCGCCCGCGGCCTCCAGGAGCGTCTGGCCACCGACTTGCCCGGCGTGCCCGGCTACCGCCGGGACCTGGCTCTCAGTTACAACAACCTGGGCGTCCTGCTGAGGGACCTGGATAAGCGGGCGGAAGCGGAAGCTGCGTACCGCGCCGCCCAGGGCCTCCAGGAGCGTCTGGCCACCGACTTCCCCGCTGTGCCCAGCTACCGCCAAGAGCTGGCCCGAAGCCACAACGGCCTGGGCGCCCTGCTGGCTGACCTGGGCAAGCGGGAGGAGGCGGCGGCCGCCTACCGCGCCGCCCTCGGCATCTACGAGCGTCTGGCCACCGACTTCCCCGCCGTGCCCAGCTACCGCCAAGAGCTGGCCCGAGGCCACAACAACCTGGGCATCCTGCTGAGGAACCTGGGTAAGCCGGTGGAGGCGGAGGCTGCCCACCGCGCCGCCCTCGGCCTCCGCGAGCGCCTGGTCGCCGATTTCCCCACCATGCCCGACTATGCCGTGGAACTCGGTGGCAGCTATGTCAACCTGGGCTTCCTGGTGCAGAACAACGGTCAGGCTCAAGCCTCCCTCGCTTGGTTTGCCAAGGCTATCACCACGCTCGAACCAATCCTGCGCAGCGAGCCACGCCTGGTGACGGCACGCCAATTTCTGCGCAACGCCCATTGGGGGCGGGCAACAACCTTGGCTCGCCTGGGACACAACGCCGAGGCGCTGCGGGATTGGGACCGGACGCTGGAGCTGGAATCCGGGCCGGATCGGAACTTGTTACGCTTACAGCGTGCGCTCACCCTGGCTCGGCTCGGCGACCACGCCCAAGCCGCAGCGGAGACTGACGACTTGGCCCAGGCCAAGGAAGTGACGGCCGACACGCTTTACAAGCTATCGTGCGCGTACGCCCAGTCGGCGGCGGCCGGTAAGGAGGCGGCGCTGCCCCAGGTTGACCGGGACCGGCTGGCCGAGCGCCACGCCGTCCGCGCGGTCGAGCTACTGGGAGAAGCCCAAGCGGCCGGTTATTTCAAGGAACGAGCCAAGCTCGATCTGATGAACAAGGACTCGGACCTCGACGCGCTGCGGGCACGCCCCGACTTCCAGAAGTTCCTGCGTGAGCTGGAAGGCAAGGCCGAGCCGCCAGTCCGCTAGTCGGTCCCAGCGGACCTCTCCGGTCGCCGCAATCCCTGGGACAGAAAGGACAAAACTCGCCCCGACTGGGTTTTGTCCTTGACTCTTTCTCTAAGCTGCCCATTGTCAGGGGACGCGTGGTGGACAATTGAGGGGTGAACAGCTGCAATAGCGCGTGGGTAAAACAGCGCATCAGCAGGAGTTCACCCATGAGTATCGTAGCTCCACAGCAGCGGATCGCCAGTGCGTATGTCGTCCTTTTTGGCCATTATGGCGACGTCAGCCGGTATGCCGCAGCACGCGGCGTCTGTCGGCAATGGGTCTATCGCGAAGCGAACGGGCTGCACCAGCTGCTTGCGGACCGGCAAGCGCAGTTGGAGGCGTTGGCGCAACGCGTTGCGGAATTGGAACAGCAGAACCAGGCGTTGGCCGAGCGTCTGGCCGTGGCCGTGGTGCTGGATGAAGACATGCAGGCGCAGTTGGCTGCCGTGGGTCAGGCCAATGGCGTCAGCCTGCCCATCCTCTGGGAATTCTTGGAAGTGTTGCTTCCCGGCAAGCATTTGAGCGTGGCCAGCTTGGGGCGGCGCAGCCAGGCGGCCCGGGACAAGGCCGGACAGTTGCTGGCCGTTTTGGATGACTGGGCCAGGCAACGGGTACGCGAGGCGGCGGCCGATGAACTGTACGTGAACGATCCGGTGCGGATGGTCGTGGAGCAAGAGAGCCTCTGCTGGATCAGTGGTCGCCTCGGCACGACGGTGGACGGGGACGGCTGGGCGGAAGAGTTGCGCCAACTGCCGCACTTGGAACAGCTCGCACGCGATGGGGGCAAAGGTTTGGCGAAGGGGGTGGCGTTGGTGAACGCCTTGCGGCACGAGCGTGGCCAGCCCCTGGTAGTGGATCAGGGGGACCATTGGCACGCCTTGCGGGGCGCGGGCGTCGGCTTGCGCAAGGTCCAGCGTCAGGCGGCCGGCGCCCTGGCCGTGGCCGAGCAGGCGCAGCAGCAGGTGGAAGCCTGTCAGCGGCAAGGCGTCCCTTCCCAGGGCGCCGGCCGGCATGCCGCCTCGGCCTGGAGAAAAGCCGAAAAGGCCATGGACCTGTGGTGCGACCGGGAACGGCTCTGGCAGCAAACCAAGGAGGCCCTGCGTCTGGTGACGCCGACCGGAGACTTAAACACCCGCGCCGACGCGGAAGCGGTGCTGGCCCAGACCTTGCCCCAGTTGCCCGACGGTGATTTTGCCAAGACCAAACGGCAGCTCGAGAAACCGGAGTTGCTCAACTACCTTGACCACGTGCAGCGGCAGCTCGAGGCCTTGCCGTTGCCGCCAGAAGTGAAACAGGCGGCGGTGCGGCAGGAATGTTTACGCCGTCGGCCGGAAGCCCTGCGGGGCGAAGGCACGCAGGCCGCGGCGCGGCGTGGCCTGCTGCTGGCGTGTGCGGTGATCTTGGGCCAGACGGGGGCGGTGGGTTCGCAGGCGGTGGCAGCGGTCCAGGACGTCTTCCGCCGGGCGTACCGGGCTAGCAGCCTGGTGGAGTGCATCAACAGTGCGGTGCGCATGCACCAATGCCGACACCGCAAGATGACGCAAGGCCTGCTGGACCTCAAGCGTCGGTATTGGAACGGCCATACGTTCCGTACCGGGCGCCGTCGGGGCACCACACCCTACCAACGCCTCGGCGTGCCCTGGCCCAAAGGCTTACGCTGGTGGGATATGCTCAAATTAACACCTGAACAACTGCGGGAGAAACTGTCCACTGCGAAAATGCCGCCGTGAGAAAGAGTCTTTGTCCTTTTTGTCCCGTCCTTTCTCCACCAGGGCTTCGCCAGGGGAAGCGCAACGATGGCAACGCCCCAAGAGGCCTACCAGTTCTTGCAGAAATACCTTTCGGAACTTCCCTCGACTCGTGATCTACACGGGCAATTGGCCGCTCACTCTTGCAGCAGCAACACCCTCCAGTTCGATAGCGGCGGCGATTGCTTTGCAATTCCTTGCAAACGAGCGGTCCGGATGGCCTGCATCAGGCCACCGCGTGAAATGAAAGCAATGAATCCGCCACCTTCTGACTAAGGCGTGGCAGGTGGGCTGAAAACGTCCTGCGGTGCGACAACAGTAATCCCCGGGTAGGGCTGGAAGTCGGCCGTGTTGTAGGTGAGGAGTCGGCTAATGCCGTGCACGTTCATGGCGGCCACAAGCCTCGCGTCGTGGGCGTTCTTGCCGCTAACCTGGTACGTGACCACGAGTCGTTCCCACTCAGGGAAGAGGGTAGGTGTATCGTTCACAACGGTGAAGAGGGACTTGAGTCGAGCAAGTTCGGCCTGAGCTTGAGCCGGAGTTAGGCCAAGGCCGTTCGGAGCGGTTGGCCGCGTGGCGACTACCCAGAACTCGTAGAAGTTCTGAGGGACAAGGCACAGCTCTTCGCCCCGTTGAGGTAAGAGCATCAGAGCATCCGCAGCTGGCTGACACATTGGGTGGGTCGGTTGCGCGCACCGCGTGAGAATGTTGGTGTCGATCAGGGTACTCACTTAGCTCTGTCCTCGTAGATGCTCTCACGGCTATCGTCAACGAAGGTGGAAAGCGGTCGATGGCTGGCGACCCAAGCGCGAAACTGCGCAAGCCATTCTTCTACAGAGAGCCCCGCGACGCTGCTGCTCGCGGTGGACTCCACAGCGAGTTGCTCCAGGTAGGCCTCGAGCGTCTGCCCGTACCGAGCAGCTTTCTCGCGAAGCTTTTCCTCGGTTTCGGCCGAAAGCTTGAGGGGGAGCGTCATGGTTGGCCTCCTGGGCGCACAGTTGACTCGATGGTCCCATGACACCGCGCGATGAGAGCGGCGACGAGCCTTGCCTGCCGGCCTGGGCCAGCCGGTGGAAGCGGAGGCCGAGTACCGCGCCGCCCTCAGCCTCCGTGAGCGCATGGCCGCCGACTTCCCCACCGTGCCCGGCCACCGCCGAGACCTGGCTCTCAGCTGCAACAACCTGGGCGTCCTGCTGAGGGACCTACCAGCGTTACTGGCACACAGAAACAGGAAATGCACCCCTTGTTGACATCCAACGCGCCTTCGACGATGATCCTGCCAAAAGGCACATCTCGTCCAGGAGGCACGGTATGGATCCCAGTAGCGTGATTCACATCGAGGCCCTTCGCAAGCGCTACGGGCGGATCGAGGCCCTCAAGGGGATTGATCT
>JBGQLF010000667.1:0-6270 GCA_041499985.1 Gemmataceae bacterium | reverse complement strand
CTGCTCCACGAACGGCATCAGGAGGACGGCCCAGGTCGCGCCGTTGGTGAGCCGGGATCGCGGCAGGCAGCCGCGAACGTCGTGATAGTTGTGAATCGCCAGGCCGATTTGCTTCAAGTTGTTCGTGCAACTCATGCGGTTGGCGGCCTCGCGGATCTTCTGGACGGCCGGCAGCAGCAGGCCAATCAAGACGGCAATGATGGCGATCACCACCAGCAGCTCGATCAGCGTGAAGGCCGAGCGCTGGTTGCCCTTGGCAGAACGGGTCATGACCATGACCTCCGAGAAAGGGGTAGAGATGGGAAGACAATAGGCCCCCTTCGTCAAGGGGGCTGCCGTTTGCTCACGTGACTGGTTCCTCCGCACCTTGGTCGATGCGGAACGATCTATCCTCCGCCGGGCTTACCGCTCTTCGGAAGCGTTCTCCCGGCGCCGCTGCCAGAAGCTCTCCCGGATCGCCGCGGCGGTGGCCTGGTTCCCCAGGTCAGCCGGATGCACGGCAAACATAAACTCCGGGGTAAGTGTCGCTTGGGAGAGGTTGGTTTGCAGCAGAACGCCCGAGGCACGAACGCGGACAGAATCAGAAGGCGACTCCGCGTCGGTCTCTCCGGGCGAAGGCGTTTCAGCAGGTGAACCACCTGCCACACGAGCGCTCGTAGAGATTAGCGCCACTACCCTTGAATCTTTGGAGAGGCCCCTATTGTTGGCTTGACGGGCGGGTTTGTCAAGCATTGGGATCGGGCATTCCAGAATCGTTGCCATCCTTGACTCCTCCGCGGCCGCGCTATAGCTTCGCACGCCAAAGGAACACCGAATTCCTTGCACGACAAGGCACCGGATGGACTGCACCATGCAAACCATTGCGGGAAACTTCCTCGGAAAGGACTATCCCATGAACCTTGGCTGCGTCGCGTCCTCCTTCCTCGCACTGGTCTGGGCCGTCGCGTCCGTTTCGGCGGCAGAACCTACGCTCACGCTCGATCTCGGCGACGGGGTCCAGATGGAGTTGCTACTCATTCCGAAAGGAACCTTCCAGCAAGGCTCCCCGGTGACGGAGGCCGGCCGTGGTGATGACGAAACGCCGCGGCAGGTGACGATCCGGCGGGACTTCTACCTCGGCAAATTCCCCGTGACGCGTGGCCAATTCGAGCGCTGGGTGCGCGCCACGGGCTACCGCACCGAAGCCGAGCGCGGACCGTCGGGCGGCTTCGGCTTCGATGGCGCCAAGCTTGTCCAGCGCAAGGAGTTCGCCTGGCGCAACCCCGGGTTTCGGCAAACCGACACGCATCCCGTCACCCTGGTCACGTTCGACGACGCTCAGGCCTTCGTCGCCTGGCTGGCCAAGAAAACCGGCCGGTCGGTGAGTCTGCCGACCGAGGCGCAGTGGGAGTATGCTTGCCGAGCGGGTGCGACGACGCGTTTCTACAACGGCGACGCCGCTGCGGATGCCCAGGCGGTGGCTTGGTTTCAGGCGAATGCCGGCGATGGCACGCGCCCGGTGGGACAGAAACAGCCCAATCGCTTCGGCCTGTACGACATGTGCGGCAATGTCTACCAATGGTGCCGCGACTGGTATGGCCCCTATCCGCCCGGTGCCGTGACCGATCCCGAAGAGACGCGCTCCAACCTTTCCGAGCCGTCGCGCCGGGTCCTGCGTGGCGGCTCCTGGCTGCGGGAAGTCCTGCACTGCCGATCCGCGGCACGCTATCGCAACACACCGGGAAGCCGGAATGCGGACAACAGCTTTCGCATCGTCGTTGCCGTCGAACCCCAGCGTGAGCAAGACGGCGCCGGCCAGGCCTTTGCGGGAACCACACCCGTTGTCTTGGCGGTCACCCACGCCGGCAGTCCCTTGGCGGTTGCCGGGATGGTCCTGCTGGGTGGAGGGTTGATTTGCTTCGCCCTGGCCGGTGGTGGTGTTCTCGCCATCGTGATGCTCATCCTGCTGCGGCGGCACCGGCAGGGAACCCGCGCGGATTGGCTGGAGCGTCTCCGGCCGCAGATTGAAAACGATGGCTTCTGGCTGGATACCACCGGGGTCGCTGCCGGCTCGGTCATTCGCTATCGCTGCTCGGTGTTGGGGGAACCAAGGACCGGTTCGCTCACCGTCGAGCCGGGAGCGAAGCGACAGTTCGTGTACACCGGAGGTAGACCTTCCGGCATCGAGGTGCTGGCGGTGGTTCCGCCGCAGAACGTCTCGGATGAGGATATCGAACAGAGCTATCAGCCGTATCCCGATGATACCGGGCAAACATTCACGCCACCGGCGCCGTTGGAGGCACCGGCGTCCAGCGACTTTCCCGCGGCGTACTGAGTTGGTACTCTGATGCAGACACCTCGGACATCTCCCGCCCTCGCAGACGTGTCCGTTTTCGTCTTCGGTGACCGGTACCGGGCCGGACGCACGATCGGTGCGCTGCGCCGGCGTGGAGCTCTTCCAGAAGAGGTGTGCGGCCTCTCCGCGGCCGCGCTGGCCGCGACATTGCTGGCGGTCCCAGGTCCAGTCTGGCTCGTCCGCGCCGGCGCCTGGTTGGCGCATCCGGATCCGATCACCCTACCGCCGCCGAGTGCGACCGGCCGACCGCTGTGCGCTCTGGGACTGGTACGCCCCGAGCCGGGCCAGGCCGTTCGCGCAGGCGTGCAGCAGCAATGGGCGGCGCTCCAGGCCGAGACGGGTGGTGACTTTGGCCGGGCTGCTGAGTTGGCCGGACGGCTTCCCCCGATCGCGAGCGTTTACCTTGAGGCGGACCCGACGGCGAAGCTGGCCCAGCGCCTGGCCCGCGGCGCCGAACTGGATACAGCCCTTCCGACGGTCCTCGGTGGGGGCCTTTTCCGGGTGGTGCATTATCCACCCCTCGATGTGCACCACGACGCCGCCTTGCGCGTCGTCCAGGTCGTCACCAGCCTCCAGCAGGGCGGAGCGGAGCGCGTGGCTCTCGATCTTGCCAGTGCGCTGGAAGAATACGGGATCCGCTCGCTTCTCCTCGCGCTGTACCAGCCGACGCGAACCACGTTTGCCGTACCCGCTGGGGCCATCGACCTATCCAGGAGGAAAGGCAATCGCCAGAAACGCTGGGAAGCGGCCAGGCAAGCCATTCACGCCTTTGCGGCTGACCTGGTCCACGGCCACCTGTTCGACGTCGACGACATCGGCCAGCTGGGGGCGCTTGGCTTGCCACTTGTCCTGACGATCTACAACACCAAGCCCGGCTGGCCCCGCGGCCTCGAAACACTCTCGGCAGCCGGCGCGACTCTCCTCCTCGCCTGTGCGCAAGCCGTCGAGGCGGACCTGCGTGTTTCCCGGATTCCGGTCCCCGTGCGCACCATGTGGAACGGCGTGGACTTCACCCCCTTCGAGCGGACGCCGGCTTTGCGGGCGGCGGCCCAGGCGCTCCGGCAACGTCTGGGATTCGGCCCGGAGGACTTTGTGCTCCTCGCCCTGGCTAATCCCCGCCCGCAGAAACGGCTCGATCGGTTGCCCGCCGTCTTGGCGGCGACACGAGCCGAGCTGGCCCGGCAGGGTATCCATCGCGAGGCCCGGCTCGTTTTCGCTGGCGAGACGTCCCGGGTCAGTGAAGCCGCGGCACATGCCGAGGCTGCGATGCACGCCGCCGTCGCTTGCTTGGGACTTCGTGCGCATATCCGCTTTCTGGGACCGGTCGACGCCGTGGCCCCGCTCTTGGTGGCGGCGGATGTACTGGTGTCGAGCAGTGCCTACGAAGGCCTCAGCCTGGCACACCTGGAAGCGCTGGCGGCGGACCTGCCCGTGGTAGCCACGGCCGCGGGCGGCACACCGGAACTCGCTCAGGATAACCCCGCCCTATGCGTCCTGCCTCTGGATGCCGGTCCGGACCACTTCGCGGAAATCCTTGCCGCACTTGCCCAAACCCCAGCCCGAGGAGGCCGGTCGGCGGCGGCTGTTCACTTCACACGGGCGCGGATGATCGAGCGCCACATGCAGCTTTATCCGCGCGCCCTCGCGGCGGCACGGGGTCCCCGCCGAGGAAGCGGGCTGCTTCTGGTTATCAATAATTTCGTGACCGGTGGGGCCCAATCGAGTGCCCGACGTCTCTTGCTGGGCCTGGCGGCCGAAGGGATCCGGGTGCGGGCCGCGGTCCTGGAGGAGGAGCCGGCTCAACCGACACCGGGGCGTTGTGCCCTGGTCACGGCCGGCATCCCGGTACTGGCGTTGCCACGGGCGGGGACGATCGATGCCGCGCGGGCGGTGGCCGACCTCCTGGAACGGATCGACGCGGATCCTCCGGAGGCGGTCCTACTCTGGAACGCCCTCGCCGAGTACAAGCTGTTGCTGGCCGACGGACTCCTCGATATCCCCCTGTACGATGTTAGCCCCGGCGAGATGTACTACACCTCCCTGGAGCGCTACTTCAAACGGCCCCGCCCCGGACTTCCCTACCGCACCGGCACCGACTACGGGGCTCGCCTGGCTGGGGTGATCGTCAAGTATCGGACCGAGGCTGACCGCGCCGCTCGGACCTTGGGCACTTCTGTACATGTGATCCCCAATGGCGTTCCCCTCGATGGAGCGCCTCGGAGCCAGCGACCTCCAGGCACACGACTGGTTCTCGGCACTGTCGCCCGGATTGCACCGCAGAAAAAGCTCGAAGAACTGCTGGCTGCCCTGCACGGTATCCAGGAACACCTTCCGCCCCACCTGCTCCGGATTGCCGGTGGGGTCGAGCGGGGCTGTTCGGCGTACGCTGCGGAACTGCACCGCCTGGCGGAGGGGTTGGCGGTCGAGTGGGTTGGAGAACTGCACGATGTGCGTCCTTTCCTGGAAGAACTCGATTTGTTCGTGCTGGTGGCTGAGCCGGCCGGTTGTCCCAACGCTTCACTGGAGGCGATGGCGGCGAGTTGTGCGGTGGTCGTTACGAACGTCGGCGGCGTCGCTGAGCAGATTGACGACGGCGTTACAGGCCGTCTGGTGCCGCGCGGCAATGCGGAGGCGCTCGGCGCGGCGCTGGTCGAGCTGGCCTGGGATCCAGCCCGTCGGGCGTGCTGGGGTGCCGCGGGCAGGGCGCGGGTTAAGGCCCTTTTCGATCAGAAACGGATGGTCGCCGACTACCGGCGCATTTGTCTGGCAGGATCGTATTCATGCAACGTGTCGCCACGGGTATAATCAACTTTGAACCGCAGTCGGAAGGAACACAGGATGGAGACTTCCGCGAATCCGTTCGCCGCGACCGGCGCCTCATGACCACGACCTCGACCAGCTTGCTCGAACGCTTGCGCCAGCTGAACGAACAAGCCGCCTGGGAACGGTTTGTGGAACTGTACACCCCCCTCCTCTACTACTGGGCGCGGCGCCTGGGCTTGCAGCCTGCCGACGCCGCCGACCTGGTGCAAGATGTCTTCGCGGTGCTGGTCCAAAAGCTGCCGGAGTTCGCCCCGGATCGATCGAAGAGCTTTCGCGGCTGGCTGCGCACGGTCACGCTCAACAAGTGGCGCGAGAAAAAACGCCGCCGTCCGGACCCCGCGGACCTGGCCACCGATACCGGCCTGGACGATTTGGTCAGCCCCGACGACCCGGAGGCATTCACCGAGACCGAATACCAGCAACATGTGGCCCGCCGGGCCCTGCAACTGATGCAACGCGAGTTTCCGAGGACCACCTGGCAGGCTTGCTGGGATGTGGTCGTCTCCGGCCGAGCCCCGGCGGAGGTAGCGGCACAACTCGGCATCAGCGTCGCCGCGGTTTATACCGCCAAGTCCCGGGTTCTCCGCCGTTTACGCCAGGAGCTGGACGGATTGTTGGACTGAAACTTCTTGCCCCTGGAAAACCTTCCCAGTTTCTGTCAGACTTGAATCAGGAAGCGCATAATCTCCTTTCGGTGGGAGGCGCTTGTCTGCGGTCTAGGTCAAGGAGCACTGAAGGAATACCTTCCGTGTTGCAGGCGCGTCATCTTGCGACCCCTGCCGGCTTGCAGGGGTCGACGGAGCGTGTGGGTGAGGGTTGGCACGGAAGGTGTTTCGTCGGCGTTCCTCAGGCGTTCAACTATACATTCGTACTGAGAGTTTGCCAGGAACTCGCGATGTCGCGTTCCCTTGTTTGCCCGGCGGTTCAGGATCTCGAGCGATTTCTCCTCGGTCAACTTGCCGAAGCGGAGGCGGCCGATGTTGAGGAACACGTGCCGCAGTGCGCGCACTGCCTCGATACTCTGAACGCCCTGAAGGCGGAGGATCCACTACTCGAGTCCCTGCGCCGTAGCGGGGCCGATACCGAGGAAGACGAGAGCGCTGTCGTCGACG
>JBGQLF010000666.1:0-6277 GCA_041499985.1 Gemmataceae bacterium | reverse complement strand
CCTGGTCGAAGACTTTCTCGCCGAGCTCGCCGCCGCCGGCCGAACCTGCATCCTGGCACGTGGGCGCTGTTCGGAACGCCTGGCGGGAACGGAAGCCTATTTGCCGTTCCTGGAGAGCCTGGAAAGTCTGCTGCACGGCGGCGACGGCGAGGCCATGGCCCGGGTGATGAAGGTAGTCGCCCCCACCTGGTACGCGCAGGTCGTGCCGCTGGCCGCGGAGGATTCCTCGTTTGCCCGTGTGCTCGAGCAGGCCAGAGCGGCATCGCAGGAACGCCTGAAACGCGAACTGAGTGCTTTCTTGCAAGAAGTGTCACGTCTGCGGCCGTTGCTGCTCTTCCTCGATGATCTGCACTGGGCCGATGCCTCGACCGTCGATCTCCTCGCTTATATCGGCAGCAAATGTGCGGCTCTGCGGATCTTGCTGGTGCTGACCTACCGCCCGACGGACTTGTTGCTGAGCAAGCATCCATTCGTACCGGTCAAACAGGATCTCCAGGCGCGCGGCGTCTGCCGCGAGGTCGCGCTGGAGTTATTGACCCGCCAAGACATGGAGCGCTATCTGGCTCTGGAATTCCCCGAGCACCGCTTTCCAGAGGGATTGGCGGCCCTGATCCACGACAAAACGGAAGGGAATCCGCTCTTCATGGTCGATCTGTTGCGCCATCTGCGCGATCGCCAGGTGCTCGCTCAGGAGCAGGCCCGCTGGGTGTTGGCGCAATCCCTGCCGGACCTGGCGCGCGAGCTGCCCGAGTCGGTGCGGAGCATGATTGAGCGCAAGATTGATCAGCTGGGCGAGGAGGACCGGCGCTTGTTGGTGGCCGCGAGCGTGCAGGGCTACGAGTTTGAGGCGGCGGTGGTGGCCAAGGCGCTGGCGCAGGATGCGGCGGAGGTCGAGGAGCAGCTCGAAGGACTGGAGCGCGTGCACGCTTTCGTCCGGCTCGTTCGGGAGTACGAGTTTCCCGATCGGACCCTGACGCTGCGCTACCACTTTGTCCACGTTCTGTATCAAAATACTCTGTACGCTTCGCTGCGGCCGACGCGGCGGGCGTCGTTAAGTGCGGCGGTGGCGCACGCGCTGTCGGGCTATCACGGGGAAAAAAGCACGGCCGTGGCCGCCGAACTGGCATTGCTCTGGGAGGCCGCACGGGATTTCACGCGGGCCGCCGACTACTTCCTGCTGGCGGCGCAAAATGCCGTCCGCCTCTTCGCCAATCAGGAAGCTGTTGTGCTCGCGCGCCGGGGACTGGGGGTGCTCGAGACGTTACCGGATACTCCCGAGCGTGCCCACCGAGAACTCGCCCTACAAATCACCCTGGGTCCGCCCCTGATCGCCACCCAGGGCTGGGGGGCGCCCGAGGTCGAGAGCACCTACGCGCGCGCGCACGTGTTGTGTCGGCAGGTGGAAGAAACGCCGCAGCTCTTCCCCGTGCTGTGGGGACTGTGGTTCCTCTCTCATGGACGCGGCGAAACGCAGAAAGCACAGAACCTGGCCGAGCAGCTTCTCAGCCTGGCCCAGCGCGCCCAAGACCCGGAGCTTATCCTGCAGGCTCATCACGCGCTGGCACCGACCTATATCCACACCGGCAATTGGGCCTTCGTCCTGGCTCATGTGGAGCAGAGCCTCGCGCATTATGACTCCAAGCGGCACCGCGCGCACGCCCTTCTCTACGGCGGCCATGACCCGGGTGCGTGTTGCCGGTGCCTTGGGGCCTGGAGCCTGTGGATGCTCGGCTATCCGGATCAGGCCTTGCTGAGGAGCCAAGAGGGCCTCACGCTGGCTCGCGAGTTGTCCGACCCGAACACGCTGGCCCTTACGCGCCTGCAAATCGGAGTGTGGCATCACTTCTGCCGGGACGCGGCCGCGACCCAGGAGCAGGCGGAGGCACTCCTGAAACTCTCTGCCGAGCAGGGGTTTCCCTTCTACCTGGCGGGAGCATCGGTTCTGCGGGGCTGGGCGCTGGCCGAACGCGGGCAGCGAGAGGAAGGGCTTGCTCAGATCCGCCAAGGTCTGACTGCTTTCGCGAGCCCGCTCTTCTGGCGCATCTATAGCCTTGCCCTGCTGGCCGAGGTGTGTGGCAAAGGAGGGAAGGTTGCAGAAGGGCTTGCCGTGGTGGCGGACGCGCTGAACGCGGTTGAGAAGACGGGCCTGCGTTGGTACGAGCCCGAAATACACCGGCTCAGGGGGGAATTGCTGTTGGCCCTCGCTCCGGAGAATCCAGCGGATGCTGAATCCTGCTTGCATCAGGCCATCGCGAGCGCCCGCTATCAGAGCGCGAAATCGTTGGAGCTGCGGGCCGTCATGAGCCTGAGTCGTCTGCTGCACCAACAGGGCCAAACAGCAGAAGCCCGCCAGATGCTGGCGGAGATCTACGGCTGGTTCACGGAGGGGTTTGATACCGCCGACTTGAAAGAGGCCAAGGCGTTGCTCCAGGTCCTCTCGTGAGACGACGCTGCTTGAGAAAGGCCAACAATGGGCACACCCACTTCCCAAAAGCTGTCGCCGCCGCTGCGGCGTGTGCTGCGGCGTACGGAATACTTCTCTTTAGCCTTCGGCTCGATGATCGGCGTGGGCTGGGTCATCATGATGGACGAATGGCTGGCGCGCGGCGGGCCAGGCGGAGGCATGCTCGGCTTCTTACTGGGCGGCATCGCCCTGATCCCCGTCGCTTATGTCTACGGCCGGCTGACGGCGGAGATGCCCGACGCCGGCAGCGAGATCGCTTACACGGCCGCGGTCTTCCCGGCCGGCGTCAGCTTCGCCGTCGGTTGGATGATGGTGCTGGCCTATCTGATCGTCTGCCCCTGGGAAGCCGTTGCCATTGGCCGGCTGCTCTCGTATCTCTTTCCTCAGCTGAACACACTCGAGTTGTACCAGCTGGCCGGCCACCCGGTCTATCTGCCCCATCTCGCGCTGGGCCTGGTGCTGACCGCGGCGATCACGACCCTCAACTATCGCGGCGTCCGTCTGAGTGCGACTTTCCAAAACCTAACGGTGTTCGGGCTGCTCGTGGTCTTCGGCGTCTTCACCGTGTTGGGGCTGACGCGCGGAGCTGTGGCGAACCTCCAGCCGCTGTTCGCCGGGGACGGCACGCTCCTCGGTGGAGTCACCGCGACGCTGCTGGTGCTCCAGATCGTGCCCTATTCCCTGATGGGGTTCGAAACCGTTCCCAAGTGCTCCGAGGAAGCGGCGGCGGATTTCGACCCCCGTGGGTTCGTCGGCGTCATCCTGCTGTCCCTGGGCGTGGGCACTTTCTTCTACGTTGCCGTCATTGGCGTGGCTGCGTGGCTGCAACCCTGGACCACCTTGACGCACGAGTCATTCGCGACGGCGGTTGCGTTCGAGCGTGCCTTCGGGTCGCCGCTCCTGGTTCAGTTCATCCTGGCGGGCGCGTTCCTCTCGCTGTTGAAGGCTTGTAATGGGAGCTTTCTCGCGGCGACGCGGCTACTCTTCGCCCTGGGCCGGCGCGGCCTGGTGGACCGGCGCGTCGGGCATGTCCACGAACGGTTCGGTACCCCGACCTACGCCATCCTTTTCGTCGGTGGTGTCATGGCCCTGGCTGCCTTGTTCGGCCGCGCGATCCTCGTGCCGATCACGGAGGTCGGTTCCTTCGCGGTCGGAGTGGGCTGGCTGGCCACCTGTGTGGCCTTCTGCCGCGGTGCGGGCGGCGTCCGGTCCTTCTGGGCTGGGGTAGCCGGACTGAGTGGGGCCGCGGTGACAGCCGCACTCATCATTCTGAAGCTACCGCCTGACGTGCCCGGCAGCTTCGGGCGCTACGAGTATCTGGCCCTCGGCGGGTGGCTGGCCTTGGGGACCCTCTTGTGGCTCTGGCGCGGCACCTCCCCGGTCTCCGGTTAGCTTCTCGCCTCGCGTCGCGTTACAATCCCGGCAATGCAGCAATCGCTCCTTTTGGAGGAACTGATCATGTTCGCGTGTGGACGCGTGCCGTCGGCCATTCGATCACCGGTCCTCTTCTGTGGCACTTGCCTGGCACTGCTTTTCGGGTTCCCGACACCTGCTTGTTGCTTTGGCGACGACCTCGCGTTTCGCCGGCACGTCCTCAACGCCGATTCCGAGTTTACGTCCGCGGCCGTCTTCGATGTCAACAAGGACGGCAAGCTCGACATCGTCTGTGGGGGCTACTGGTATGAGGCGCCCACGTGGAAGAAGCACTTCCTGCGCACTGTCGAGATTCTCGGCGGCCGGCCGGACGGGTATGCCCATCAAGTGCTCGACGTCAACGGCGACGGCTGGCCGGACCTGATCACCGTCAACTGGCGCTCGTCCAGCATCAAATGGATCGAGCATCCGGGCGCCAACCTGGCCAAGGAACAAGAGTGGAAGGCGCACGTCATCGCGGTGCCCGGTAGTTCCGAGACCGGAAGACTCGTCGATCTCGTCGGCGACGGAACCCCCGCGATCTTACCCTGCGGCGCAAACTTTTCCGCCTGGTGGGAACTGCGCCGCAAGCCGAATCCCCTGGGCGGTCTGATTCCGGAATGGATTCGGCACGAACTCCCGCGCGAGCTGGCGGGCCACGGCATCGGCATCGGGGACATCAATGGCGACGGCCGGCAGGACCTCGTCGGACGCTCCGGCTGGGCCGAAGCGCCCAAGGATCCGCGCAACGGCCGCTGGATCTGGCATCCGGATTTCGATCTGGATCAAGCCAGCATTCCCATTCTGGTCGTCGATGTCGACGGAGACGGCCTCAACGACATCGTCTGGACGCGCGCCCACGATTATGGCATTTACTGGCTCCAGCAGACGCGCACCCAAGACAACCAGATCCGTTGGATCAAACACGCCATCGACACCAGCGTGGCGGGTTGCCATGCGCCCTTGTGGGAAGATCTCGACGGGGACGGCAAGAAGGAACTCATCGTCGGCCGGCGCTACCTGGCGCACGAAGGACGCGATCCGGGGGAATATGACCCGCAGGCGGCTTATCGCTATCAATTTGATCCGAAAACGCGCACCTGGCAGCGCTGGTTGATCTCGTACAACGATGGTGTCTGTTTCGGTCTGGACCCCAAGGCGGTGGACCTGACCGGCAGCGGCAAACTGGATCTGATCTGCGGCGGTCGTCATGGGCTGTACTGGTTGGAAAACCTGGGTAAGGGCAATGCCGTGGCCAAGGGTTTGACCAAAGATCCGCTCTGGTTCCCCACCTACCGCGACCGTTTGAATCTCCTGGTCGTCCAGGACGAAGCGGGCAAGGAAAAGCCGGTTCGGGACGCGTTCGATTGGGGACAGCGGCGTGCGCAAATCCTGGCTGCCGCCCAGAGCGTCCTGGGCGCGTTGCCCGATTCCCATCAGCGCGTACCGCTGGACCTGCGCGTCTTGAGTGAGACGGCCACGGCCAACTACGTCCGCAAGAAGATCACCTATGGGTCGGATCTGGACTCTCGGGCTACCGCCTATTTACTGCTACCCGACAACGTCCGCCGCGGGGCGCCGGCCCTGATCTGCCTGCACGACGACACGCCGCTGGGCAAGGACGAACCGGCCGGGCTGGGCGGCCGAGATTCCCTGCATTATGCTGACGACTTGGCCCAGCGCGGTTATGTCTGCCTGGTCCCCGATTACCCGTCTTTCGGAGACAATGCTTACGATTTCAAGAAGCATGCCGGAACCTATGCCAGTGGCTCGATGAAAGCCGTCTGGGACAACATTCGCGGCATCGATCTCCTGGAAACGCTGCCCGAGGTGAGCAACAAACGTATCGGCATCCTCGGTCACGGCCTGGGCGGACAGAGTGCCCTGCTCACGGCGGTGTTCGACTCGCGCCTCGCGGCCGTGGTGTCGAGCTGCGGCTTTACGACGTTTCCGCGCTACAAGGGAGGTGATCTCGCCGATTGGGCCACGGCGCGCCGGATGCCTCGAATCCGCGACGTGTACCACAATGACCCCTCGAAAATCCCCTTCGACTTCGCGGAGTTGCTCGGCACCCTGGTGCCGCGCTCCGTTTTCGTCAGCGCACCGCTGCACGACCCGATGATGGACGTCGAAGGTGTCAAGAGTGCCATCGCGAGCGCGTCGGCGGTTTACCAGCTACGGAAGGTGAGCAGTTCGCTTCGAGTCATGCATCCAGATAGTGGTCACGACTTTACAGAAGCGGCTCGAGCCGAAGCTTACACCTGGCTCGACCAGCGCTTGAAGCGTTGATGATCGTCGTGGGGGGGGGGGGGGCGGGGTGCCCGGGGGGGGAGGGCGGCCGCGCGGCCCCCCCCCCCCCCCCCCCGCCAAAAAAATGGGTTTTGTTTTTTGGCAGTTGTT